>JAYVWH010000621.1:0-2282 GCA_043786265.1 Kofleriaceae bacterium
CAACGCTGTCGCCGGACGCGAACTTCCCGGGCACTGGCGTGTTCGTGCAGCGCCTGCTCGGCATCGCGAACAAGGGCATCCCGTGCCTCGACATTCGCCAGCAGTGCACCGGCTTCATCTACGGGCTTTCGATCGCCGACGCGTACATCCGCAGCGGTGCCGCGAAGAACATCTTGCTCATCGGTAGCGAGGTCCACTCGACCGGTCTCGACGTCACCACCGCTGGCCGCGACGTGACCGTCCTGTTCGGCGACGGTGCCGGTGCAGTCGTCGTCGGACGCGCAACGGACGACCAGCACATGATCCTGTCGACACACATCCACGCGGATGGTAGCGAGGCGGAGATCCTGTGGACGGAGTATCCCGCGAGCCGCCAGCACCCGCGCATCTCTGCCGAGGCGATGGCGGCGCGAAAGCACTTCCCCGTGATGAAGGGGAAGAACGTGTTCAAGCACGCCGTCACCCGCATGCCGCAGGCGATCATGGAGGGCATGCAGGCCAACGGGATCAAGAGCATCGACGAGATCGACATGCTCATCCCGCATCAAGCGAATCTGCGGATCAATCAGATGGTCGCGCAGATGATCGGGATGAAGCCCGACAAGACTCACAACAACATTCAGAAGTACGGCAACACGACGGCCGCCTCGATCCCAATTTGCATGCACGAGGCGATCGAGCTCGGCAAGATCAAGCCGGGCAACCTCGTGTGTCTGGTCGCATTCGGAGCCGGCCTCACGTGGGGATCCGCCTTCCTCCGCTTCTGATCTCCGCTACGCTGCGGCGGGCAGGAACATCGCGTCGATCTCGGCGCCAATCTTGTCGTCGCCAACACCCTTCGCGAGGGCGAGCTCCTTGATGATCAGACCGCGCGCGGTCTCGAGCATCTTGCGCTCACCGAACGACAGCTCCTTGGTCGTCCGCAGAACGCAGAGATCACGCATGACCTCGGCAATCTCGAATACGGAGCCGGTCTTGATCTTCTCCATGTACTCGCGGTACCGGCGGTTCCACGTCTGCGTGTCGCGCGGGACATCCCGAGACTTGAGGATCGAGTAGACCTCCTTGACCTGGTTGGAGGTGATGAGATCGCGGAGGCCGACGGAACCGGCGTTGACGGTCGGCACCATGATCTTCAGACCCGAATCGAGGACCTTCAGGATGTAGACAGGGACTTTGCCGCCCCCCACATCTCGCTGCTCCAGCCCCACGACTTCGGCCACCCCGTGAACTGGATAGACAGCCTTGTCCCCTACTGCGAATTCTTGCTGCTTCAAGACCTGTAAAGCGTAGCAGCCAGGGGGTGTCCTGTCAAATCGTTCTCTCGGTCAACTATCCGAGATTATTTGACAAAACATGAATCTGTGCAAGCACGTTCAGCGCTTTGCGGTTGCGTACTCGACGATCGAGGCCACCGCGAAGCCCGCTCCGCCCTTGGGCTGCGAGGGCCGACCTACCGAGGTCGAGGCCGGGCCCGCGATGTCGACGTGGACCCACGGGGTGTCCTTGGCGAACGTCTTGAGGAACAGTCCCGCGGTGATCGCGCCGCCGTAGCGGTCGCCAGTGTTGCGCATGTCCGCGATCCCGCTCTTGAGCTGCTCGCGCAGACGGTTGTTGAGCGGCAGGCGCCACATGTCCTCGCCGGCGCGCTCTGCGGTCGCGAGCCAGTTCTTCACGAGCGGCTCGTTATCGGACATCACACCAGCGGTGTAGGGGCCGAGCGCGACCATGCAGGCGCCGGTGAGCGTCGCGAAGTCGAACATCTCGTCCGGCTGGATCTTCTGGCGCGTGTACGTGATCGCATCGCCGAGCGTCAGGCGACCTTCAGCGTCCGTGTTGTTGATCTCGACGGTCGTGCCGTCCATCGACTTGAGCACGTCACCGAGCTTGTACGCCCGCCCCGAGACGAGGTTCTCGCACAGTGCGGCGACCGCATGGATCTCGTTCTCCGAGCCGAGCGTCGCGATCGCATCCATCGACGCGATCACGGCTGCAGCACCGGACATGTCGATCTTCATGTCCTCCATCGCAGAGCTCGGCTTGAGCGAGTAACCGCCCGAGTCGAACGTGACGCCCTTGCCGATGAACGCGAGCTTCTTCTTCGCCTTCTTGGCCGGCTTGTACGTCATATGGACGAACTTCGGCTCCTGATCGGAGCCTTGTCCGACGGCGAGGAACATGCCCATCCCGAGCTTGGCGCACTCCTTGGCATCGAGGACCGTCACGGTCATCGTGCCCTTGTGCTTCTTGCCGAGCGCCTGTGCCTGCGCGGCGATGTGAGC
>JAYVWH010000622.1:0-1780 GCA_043786265.1 Kofleriaceae bacterium
GGAAGTTCGGCGCGTGACCCTGCGTCTCCTTGATGTCGGTCGACCACTGGTTGTGCGCACCGAGTGGATCGACGGAGAGACCGATAATCTTCACGTCGCGCTTGTCGAACTCGCTCTTGAGCGCGGACAGACGACCGAGCTCCGTCGTGCACACAGGCGTGAAGTCGCGCGGGTGCGAGAACAGCACGCCCCAACTGGTGCCGAGCCACTCGTGGAACGAGAGCGTTCCTGTGGTGGTTTCGGCGGTGAAATCAGGCGCTTCACTTCCAAGCATCAGCGACATGGCAGTTCCCTTCGTGGACGGATGAATACTAGCCCTCGTCTTAACGCAGGTCACTACCGGCGACCAGCGCCGGCCACACCGATCGACGTGGCGGCTACTCCGACAGTGGCCCCCCGCAAGCTTTTCGCGCAGCCAGATGAGCAAAATGCGGCACCTCGCCGCCTTCCTGTTGCTACTGGGAGCGACTGGCTGCGGGCGCTACGGCTTCGCGTTGGAGCTGCCACCGTCGTCGTCGCGTGCCGAACAAGGCCGGCCCCTGGGATCATCCTCGCGGGCGAACGGCGCGCATGCGATTGGTCGACGCGCGAACCGGCGGCGAATGCGACCAGGCGCCCGCGCGCTCGAGAGCACGGCCCCGCTCCGAGATGTCCTGCGGTAGCGAGCCATCGAATGCTGCCGCGAGGGCAGCGGAGAGCTCGTGCGCCGACGCGAACCGGTACGCGCGCTCCTTGGCCATCCCGATCGCGAGGACGGTGTCGACCTCCGGCGGCAGCTGCGCGAGCTCGCTCGGACGGCGTGGGCGGGTGTGCACGACCTTGTACAGCGTCTCTGCGATTTCGCCTGCGGCAAACGGTGGGTGTCCAGTGAGCGCGCGATAGGCGATCGCAGCGAGCGCATAGAGATCCGTGGTGTGATCGACCGCGCCGCCCGATGCCTGCTCCGGTGCCATGTACGACGGCGTGCCGACGACCTGGCCTGCCGTGAGCGTGTCGCCCCCGTCGAGCGCCCGCGCAACACCGAAGTCGAGGACCTTCCACGTGCCGCGGTCGGCGAACACGTTCTGCGGCTTCAGATCGCGATGCACGATACCGGCCGCTGCGGCAGCAGTGATGCCCTGCCCGATCTGCGAGACGAGGTCGAGGACCTCAGCCGGAGACAGCTGCTTACGGCCTCGCATCATCTCCGACAGCGTCATGCCTTGCAGGCGCTCCATCACGAGATAAGGGACCGGCTGCTCGCCGACGTCGAGCACCTGGACGATATAGGGCGAGCGAACGCCCGACGCGGTGCGCAGCTCGCGAAGAAACCGCAGCACGTGGTTAGGATTGCCAAGCGACGTCGATGACAGCAGCTTGACCGCAACAGTGCCTTTGGGCCCTTCGGCCTCGTAGACCTCCCCCATCGCACCGCGGCCGAGCACGGCGCCCAGGTGATACCCGCCGATCGTCTGCTCCGAGAATCGGCCCCGACCCTGGCGCAACGCACGCTCGAGCTCCTCGCGAGCTTCGAGCAGCAGGGCCTCGCGATGCGCCGCGATCCGCACCGCTCGCTCGAGCTCGCCGACCGCAGCGAGTGCCGTGCGCCGCGACATGCGTGCAGTGACGTAGGTCGCGAGCAGCACGACCTGCACGAGCAACTGAACGACGACTTGTTCGCGCAGCGATAGCGATGTGGGCTGCACGATTCCGGTATCGCGTGCGCCCATCAGCACGAGCACCGCACAGATCGCCTGTGCGCCAGCACACACGAGGTAGACCGCGACCGATAGCCGCAGAC
>JAYVWH010000623.1:0-2371 GCA_043786265.1 Kofleriaceae bacterium
CTTGTCGTCGGGCCAGCCAAACCAGTCGGGCGGGCGCGGCGGCGGCGTGCGGTTGCTCTCGGGCCAGTCGGTGAAGCGCACGTCGGCCGGCCCCGAGAAGCCGAGCGAGGTCCAGCCCTGCACACCGCGCGGGTCGTAGTCGGGATCCCACTCGATGATGCGCTCGAGGTAGTCCTTACCCTGCGTGCAGTACTGCATCTCGTCGGCGGTGCAGCTCTGCGGGGTCTGGTTGCAGATCTGCAGGCACGTGTGGCCGTAGCCACCGCCGAACAGCGAGTCGTCGGGCTGCCCGTTGCCGTTGATGTCGTAGAAGAACAGCTGGCCCATGTGGTTGGTCACCACATCAAGGATCACGAGGATCTTCTTCTCGTGCGCTTTGTCGATCAGCTCGCGCAGCTTGGTGAGGTCACCGAAGTGAGCGTTGGGGCGCAAGAAGTCCTGCGTCCAGTAGCCGTGGTAGCTCGCGAAGCCGGCGTCTTCTTCGACGTTCTTGACGACCGGCGAGATCCACAGCGCCGTGACGCCGAGCTGCGACAGATAATCGAGCTTGTCGATCACGCCCTGCCAGTCACCGCCGTGGTACTTGCCCGGGACGCTCGGCTGGACGTTGAAGTTGTTGTTCGGATCGCCGTCAGAGAACCGGTCGACCATGATCTGGTAGATGACCTGGTCGCGCCAGTCGATGTCATCGTTCTTGCGGTGCGGCCGCTTTGCCGGATGCTCGATATCGGACGCGCCGCCGCATGCGGCGAGGAGAGCGAGGGCTCCGACGAGAACAGGGCGCAACAGCACGGCCGGCATGGGAGCACGATTCGTGCCCCAGCCCGTCCCCGCGGATCAACATGTTACCGATCACACACGGGCGCCGGCGTTGCGGATCGCAACGTTACGGAGGCGGGAGGATGATGTTTGCGAACGTGATGGCGTCGTCGAAGATCGGCGCCGTGGTCGCCACGCCGCCGGCGGTCACGGTCACCGAGCCGACGTCAAGACCTGGAATCCACACCGCGCCAGCGTTACCGGTCGCAGTCTGGGTCCACGTGGTCATGGAGGCGTTGTTGTCGTAGAAGGGCTGGAAGAATCCCGCAGGAACCGAGCCGGCGGTCTGGCCCAGCACGCCTTGGCCGTTGCGGGAGACAAACACCATCATCGAGCCCTCGCCCGCCACCTCGAAGACACCGTTCGCGGTCTTCATGGCGTTGAACATCGTGGTGGTCATCGCGGGGATGAAGTAGTCGGCGAGCACCTCGAACGAGCTCTTGATGTTCGGCCCGGTGATACGCCAGACGAGGCCGCTGCCAGACTGGCCGACGATCTTGAAGCTGCCGTCGGCGCCCGTGACGGCGGTGGCCGTCCCGAGACGCACCGTCAAGCCGGCCGCGCCGGTCGTCGCGCACTGATTCAGCACGCGCTGATCCGTCAGCAGGCACACACGACCATCGAACTCGTTGGCGTCGATCGGTGCGATCGCCCCGTCGACTCCGGCGTCGACAAGGTTGGTCGAGTCCGATGCGGTCGAGTCAACGAACATGAAGCCACCGTCGTTGCCGCCGCCGCCGACGGGGAAGTTGTTCCCATCGTCGCTACATGCCGTCGCCGAGACCACGAGCAAGCCCATGACAATGCGCATCGCGGCAATCTTACGTGATACCAACCCAAAGGTGAAGAAACTCCCCATCGCGCCAAAGGCTCCGCCGGCGCGACGCAACCTGCCCCTGGCGGACCAGGTTCGCGACCTCGATGTGGCGGCACGACCCATCTTGGCCGTGTGGGAGATCACGCTCGCCTGCGACCTGGCCTGTGGGCACTGTGGCTCGCGCGCAGGCCGTGCGCGGCCCGACGAGCTCACGACCGCAGAGGCGCTGACGCTCGTCGATCAGCTCGCGGACCTTGGCGTTATCGAAGTTGTTCTGATCGGCGGCGAGTCCTACCTGCGCGCCGACTGGCTCGAGATCATCGCGCGCATCCACGAGCGCGGCATGGAGGCGCTGCTCACCACGGGTGGGCGCGGCATGACCGCGGAGCGTGCACGCGCTGCCAAGCAAGCGGGCTTGCTGTCGGCGAGTGTCTCGATCGATGGCATGCGCGCGACTCACGACACGCAGCGCGGCGTCGCTGGATCGTGGGACGCGGCAATCGAGGCGATCGCGAATCTGCACGCGGCCGACGTGCTCGTGTCGAGCAACACGCAGATCAACAAGCTCAGCATGTCCGAGCTGCCCGAGGTCCTCGAGACGTTGATCTCGCACAACGTGCACAGCTGGCAGATCCAGCTGACGGTGCCGATGGGGCGCGCCGCGGATCGACCGGACTGGATCCTTCAGCCCTACGACCTGCTCGAGCTGTTCCCGCAGCTGGAAAAACTCGCGGC
>JAYVWH010000624.1:0-4099 GCA_043786265.1 Kofleriaceae bacterium
CTCCGTCGGCGTTAGCGTCTGTGGCTGTTGGTTCAACCCACGCTCGCTCCCTCCCGGCGTATCTACTCTATCAAGCGACGCCGCCCGAGGATGCCGCGAGCGGTACGGGAGCTACCGGGTGGTCCAGATCCGGGCCCAGAAAATGGTCCGGTGGGCCGGCACTGGTGAATGTGGTATGACTAAAGTATGAATGCGAAGAAGATCGCAACGAGCCTGCCGGGCGAGCAATACGACGCTCTCGAGCAGCTCAGGAAGCGACTCAAACTCGGGCGGAGCGAAGCAGTCCAGGAGGCGCTCGCAATGTGGTTGGCCGCGCGTAACGGTGATGAACGCATCGCTCAATACGTTCGGGGGTATGCAGAAAAACCCGATGATGCGGCGGAAGCAGCTGCGCTCGCACGAGCTTGGACGACCGAACTACCTCAAGAGGAGTGGTAATGCGCCGAGGGGACGTGTTCTGGGCCAAGTTCCCAAGTCCAGTCGGGCGTCGGCCGGTGGTTCTTGTTTCGAGAGCCGAGGCCTACGCGATCAAGACGCGGTTCACAGTGGTTGCAATCACGTCCACGGTCCGCGGGATTCCAACCGAGGTTCGCCTCGGGCCAGCACAGGGGCTGCCCAAGGTGGGCGTCGCTAACGCAGACGAGTTGGTGACTATCCCGACGACAATGTTGGAGGAACGGATCTCCACGCTGAACCGCGCAAAACTAGCGGAGATCGACGCCGCGCTGTCTTTCGCGCTTGGGCTATCCAGGGAGTGATTTGCGGCAGCCGCCGCTATTCGCCGGCCGATCGACTATCCGGTCCGGGCCCAACGCGGCGGAACTGCTGGGCTAGGCACTGGTACTTGAAGTGCAACCACCTGTCCGCATGCGCTTCGGAACGGCTAGTGGTCTCGCCATGATCCTGCTTGCTAGCGCGTGCTCGGCGGGCAGCGACGACCTCGCCGAGGACTCCGACGACGGTTTCGTGGTCGAGGACGGCAAGGCCGATGACTTCCTCTCGCTCAAGGCGAAGGAGTTCGTGGTGTCGGGCACCGGCCGCGTGGTGGTCGAAGAAGGCGCAAGCGACGCGAAGGTCAAGAAGGCGATCGTGCTCGAGCACACCGCGATCACGTGGTTCCTCAACTCCTATCTGATCGATAAAGAGGCCGAGGGTATGCACGCCGATGCGAACGCCGGATATGGCGGCTTCTCCGCAATGGTGAAGGACGGCGCGTTCGAGGATCTCCAGATCGTCAAGCGCAACGCGACAACGTACGAGTTCAAGTTCGAACAGGTCATCGCGGGTCGCAAAGATCTGATGCGGAAGATGCCGCTCAACTCGCGCGGTGAATTCACGATGGAGATCGGTACGCCGACGGTCGCCGAAATGGAGGCGGACGCGGAGTGGTATCGCAAGGCGCCGTGGGACGGCTGGAACCCGAGCACGGTGCCCGCATCGAAGAAGACGTCACTGACGCTCGCGATGCGTGCAGAGACAAAGTCGAGCGACGGCTGGTGGGACTACAAGCGCCTCACCGAGGACGGCAAGCTCACGATCGACGTTCACTTCGGTTGGGACTACAACGCCGAGGCCGCGCACCTCGCGGACAGCAAGGCGTTCTACGGCTGGCTGCTCGAGCACGGGTTCCGCTCACCGGTGAGCACGTGGGACAAGTACACGCGCACCAGCGGCGCGATCAGCAAGTCGATGGACATGGACGGCAAGCCTGTGAAGGTCGACGTCCGCATCTTCTATCCACGCCCGGGCACGAGCACGGATCCCAACACCGACGCCGGCGGCAAACAGCTCGAGCGCGACGTGTTCGACTCGCTCGCGACGCGCGACGTGATCATGTACTCGGGCCACTCGGGTCCGCTGTACGGGTTCGCGATGGCGAACTGGGACAAGACCGACGAGGGCGACATCGATGACGTCGAGCTCGCGGTGGCCGAGATGCCGAGCGACCGCTATCAGATCGTGCTGGCCGAGGCGTGCAACACGTACATGCTAGGTCACACGCTGATGACGAATCCGCACAAGGCGGGCAAGAACATCGACGTGATCACGACGACGAACACGAGTGTGTCGTACTCGCCCGTCGAGGACTTCCTGACGCGTCTGCTCGAGGTCGACACGACCGGGCGCCACCGCCCGCGCACGATGTCGGCGACCATTGCAGACCTCGACCTCTACACCCTCGGCGAGGTCCAGCCGACGATGTACGGAATCCACGGTATCGACGACAACCCGAAGCTGCACCCCTACGCGAACCCGGAGAATTCGTGCAAACGCTGCTCCTCAAACGCATCGTGCGGTGGTGTCGGAAATGCTTGCGTGACGGTAGGCGACAATGGGCGCCGTTGCGTCGCTGCGTGCACGGATGATTCGGGCTGCGCAAATGGTTACGCGTGCAAGGCCGTCGCTTCTGCGTCGACGAGCACGATCTACGGCTCGTACTGCGTACCTAAGTCGCGTAGCTGCAACTGAGCGCTCCTGCACGATCGCAAGGGCCGGCTTTGCTGGCCCGCGCAGCGGCGCCGAAGGCGGCGCTGCGCTCGATCGACCAGGATGCCTTGACGGCTCGTGATCCGACCACTAGCTTTCCTCTATGATCTCGAAGACAAGGCTTCTCGCCGCGGTACTAGCGGTCGCGGTTCCGCTCGCTACCGCCGCATGCTCGTCCGACCGCGATAGCGTGGATCGCTGGGCGACGACGGAGAACACGAACGTCAAGATCGATT
This sequence comes from Kofleriaceae bacterium, assembly GCA_043786265.1. Taxonomy (GTDB): domain Bacteria; phylum Myxococcota_A; class Polyangia; order Haliangiales; family Haliangiaceae; genus JABFXX01. The sequence goes on from JAYVWH010000624.1 coordinate 2,724, forward strand.
GGGACAAGGTAAACCAGGCGTATCGCGAGGCGAGCGGCCCCGAAGATCTCGAGAAGCGCATCAACGAGGTCTACGAAGGCGACGAGATCATCTCGATCGCGGTGAAAGACCAGGACGACAAGACGCAGGTCGTCACGGGTTTCTTCGACAAGAACAAGAGCGGCTCCGTCGACGACGGCGAGCAGGTCTTCACGGTCAAGCGCGAGCCGACGCAGGCCGGTGCGCAGTACCAGACCACCGGTTACGGCGCCTACGCGGGCTACTACTCGCCGATGTACAGCATCGCCTCAGGAATGCTGATGGGCGCGATGATGTCGAGCATGTTCTCGCCGGGCTACCGGCCGATGTACTACACGACCAGCTCGGCCCGCGTGAGCGCGCTCGATTCGCACCGGACCTCGTATCGCGCTGCGAATCCGTCGCGGTTCGGCCCGCGTAGCAAGAGTGGTCGCAGCTACGGTGGCGGCCGCCCGACGTCACGCCCGAGTTTCGGCCGTCGGGGTGGTGGCTCGTTTGGCCTTGCCCGTAGCGGCCGCATCACGCGCCCCGAGCGCCTGACGGTCTAGTGAAGATCCGCGAGTTACCCGTTCGCGAGCGGCCGATCCTCGAGCTGCTCCACCTCGACGATGCGGACCGCCGCGACGTCGACCGCACCTACGCAGGCTATGGCTGGGCGCGCGTGCCGCGGATCTGGGTCGGTGATACCCCCGTCGATGATGCGCTCGTGCTCGCGCTTCACTCTGCGGACGATGGCGCTGCCCTTCCCGACGACATCGAGCTCGAATTCGAGCTGCAGGGCGGAGCGTCCGTGCTTGTACTCGCATCGCAGTTCCTCGCCGAGTGGCTCCCACGACTCCCGCATGCGAGCGCGATCGTTCTGGCGCTGTGCAACCCGCACCAGGCCACGCTCCCGTATCCAGCTGCGGCGCACGTCCCGGTCTATCTCGCGAGTGCCGACGTCGAGTCGTGGCTCGACGAGGACCACGGCGACCGCATCGAGCTTTGCACGGACGGCACGTGGGCTACGCTTGACGCGTGACCATCAGCGAAGATCAGAAACAAACGCTCGTCTCGCTGTGGCTCCTCAAGAAGCTCGACCTCGATCCCAAAGAGGGCGGCCTCGAGATGCCGGTCGTCGTGCCGAGCGAGCTGTCGCCATTCGACGACTACCTGCAGCAACTCGCTGTCGACGGCTACGTCGATATCAACAAGCGCAAGGGCCGCTACGAGCTGACGAAGGCCGGTATCGCATATCTCGGCCAGGTGATCGACGAAGCACAAGCGATGGTCGAGGAGCTCGAAGGTCTCGAGACCGACGAAGCCGTCGCCGAGCTGCGCGCGCGCAAGCTCGATCTATTGCGCGCGCGCTTCCTGTG
>JAYVWH010000625.1:0-4644 GCA_043786265.1 Kofleriaceae bacterium
TCGTTCGGGTCGCTACTGGCGTTCTCCCTGGCGGCGGCGCGCCCCGATGCGGTCGATAGCCTCGTCATCTTCGGCGGCTACTCGAGCTTTCACGACACGATGCGGTTCTGCCTGAACGGCGAGGTCGACTCGGGCCGGCAGGCGCTGCGCGATCCGTTGAACCAGCCGGTCGTGATGATGAATCTGCTCGATCACCTCGAGCACGACTCCGCACAGCGCGACGCGTTGGCAGGGATGTGGCGAACGTACGTGACCCGGACGTGGGGGCGGCCCGAGATGAAGGCGCGCGAGCGATTCGTGGCAATCGCCGAGGAGCTGGCGCCCGAGGTCCCAGCGAGCGTCCGCGAGCTGTTTCTCGTCGGGATCGGCGCCCGCCCGGGAGCCTGGGAGCTCGCGGTGCCCGCGCTCGTGGACTTCGACGCGACCGCACTCGATCCGGCGCCGTACCTGCCGCGCGTGCGCTGCCGCGTCGATCTGGTGCACGGCGTCGACGACGACGTGATCCCGTTCGAGCAGTCGCATGCCCTCGCGAAGCTGCTCGTGAACGCCGATGTGCACACACATGTCACTGGCCTCTACGGCCATACGGGGGCACAACGCCCGCCGCTGGGGGCACTGGCGAAGGAGCTCGCGACGATGGTCCGCGTGCTGCGAGTTCTTGCCAAATAATCACGTATTTGTGCAAAGCGGCCTCCCCCTCGTACACTGGAGGGCGTGAGCGGTTCGGACGAGAGCGTCACGGCGATCGAGCTCGTCGATCCGCTCGTCGGAACGATCTTCGACAAGCGGTTTCGGGTCGACGAACGGATCGCGGCGGGCGGCTTCGGCGCGATCTATCGCGCGACGCACGTCAAGAGCGGGCACCAGATCGCGCTCAAGGTCCTGCACCCGACGCTCGCATCGGACATCGGCGTGCTCGCACGGTTCCGGCGCGAGGGCACGACACTCACCAGCCTGCGCAACCCGCACACGATCACCGCGTACGAGTTTGGCCAGGCCGACCGCACGTTGTTCATCGTTCTCGAGCTGCTGCACGGGGAGAGCTTGTTCGAGCACTACAGCCTGAGCGGCCCGATGGAGTGGCGGCGGGTCGTCCACATCGCGAAGCAGGTGTGCGAGTCGCTCGAAGAGGCGCACGCCCAGGGCATCATCCATCGCGATCTCAAGCCGACGAACATCCACCTCGAGCACACGAGCGACGACCCCGACTACGTCAAGGTCCTCGACTTCGGCATCGCAAAGATCGTGCGCGGCAGCGAGCACGACAGCCAGGACATCACGAACGTCGGCCAGATGATCGGCACGCTCGATTACATGTCGCCCGAGCAGATGGTCGGTGGTCAGGTCACCGGGCAGACCGACATCTACACGCTCGGCATCGTGATGTACGAGATGATCGCGGGCACGCGGCCGTTCCCCGAATCGACGACGGCCACCGGTGCACTCGCGGCGATGCTCAGGACCACGCCGGAGCCGCTGTACCTGCGCTCGCCGATCCCGCGAGAGCTCGACATGATCGTGATGCGCTGCCTCGAGCGCGAGACGCAGAGACGCTACCGCAGCGTTGGTGAGCTGCGCGCCGAGCTCGAGCGCGTGGTCGCCGATGCCGTACCTGTGGCGACCGCGACGGTGATGGTGCCGAAGGGCACGTACGAGGACGACGAGACCTCGGTCACCCCGCCACCGGAGCGTGTCCTGGAGGTGCTGCGCCAGTCCAAGGATCCGCTCGAGGACAGCATCGAGACCCGCCGCACGCCGAAGGTCGTGCTCACCGCGAGACCTCCGGGCAAGCTCGACGTCAATCCGATGGCAAACACCGAGCTCGCTCGCGCGCCGCGTGCGCCGACCAGCGATGCGATGAACACGCCGAAGCTCGAGGTCCGCGGGCAGCGTGCGCCGGTCGCGCCGCTCGAGTGGGATGACAACGACGAGCGCGCGGCGACCACGACGCGCCGCCCCGAGGACACACCCGCACGCGCCATGGCGTCACCGGCAGCGCGACGTGGCGACGAGCCGCGGAGGAAATCATCGCCGTCGATCCCGCCGACACCCGTGATCCGGCCGCTCGAGGCGCGCCACATCTCGACGCCGGTGCCGCAGATCGTCGTTGCGCCGTTCTCGCAGCGCACGCCGCCACAGGATCCGCGCATGGGCGTCCACGCGCGTCCGCGTACGCCGACGGGGCAGGTGCCGCCGCTCGTTGGGCCCGACGGGCAGCGCATACCGACGGGGCCGATGGCGCCGTACGCCGCGCCGCCACCGTACTCCCAGCACGTGCCGACGCCGGGTCCATTTCCGGGCTTCCCGCCGACGCCCATGCCGACGCCCATGGGACCGGGCATGCCCCCGACGCCGATGGGGCAACAACACGGACGTCTCCCCACCGCGGGCTACGACATGGGGCAGATGGCAGCGCGAGACGCAGCGATGGGCCGGCTGATCTGGATCGTCGTGCTCGTCGTCGCGGCGGGGGTTGGATTCCTCATCGCGACGCAGCTGTAGTCGCGCAGTCCGGGATTTCGTGATTTGCCGCGCTATAGTCGAGCCGTGCTCCGAGCGCTGATGTTCGCCGCTGTCGCTGCAGGCCTCGTGCTCGCGTGTGGACCCAGGCCACCGGTGACGGGTACGGGTGACACCGGCACGAAGCGTCGTCCGAACGGCTCGGGCAGTGGCGCGAGCACGGGGAGCAATGGCGGCGGTGCGGGCTCGAACGCCATCGGCAGCGCGCCCGACGTGGGCTGCTTGACGCCGACTTGCGCGTATCACGCGGGCACGAGCACCTACCTCGCGTGTCTCGCCGGTGGGGCAGGGGCGTGCTTTCACTTTGGAGCGCCGTGCGCGCCGGCCGACAGCTGCATGTTCGACGCTGCCGATCGCACCTACAAGAAGTGCAGCGCGATCGTCGAGGGCACGTGCAAGCAGTGGGGCGCGGCGTGCGCACCTGCATCGGGGTGCATGTTCTCGGTCGCCGATGGTCTGCACCACACGTGCGAGGCCATCTCAGGTGGCAGCTGTTCGAAGTACGGCGCGCTGTGCGCTCCGTAGCGATCTACAGCGACCGCACCTTCATCAGCGTCGCCATCTCCATCTTGGTCGCCGCTTGTTCGCCAACGGTGAGCATCTGCGCATGGAACTCCGCGGCGAGCTCGGAGTTGATCACGAGCTTGCCGAGGTCGATCGTGCCCTTGCCGCCGCCGTTGCCGATCACGTCCTTGACGTCGATGCTGATGTCCGCTTCCTTGATGGTCTGGTCATCGCCGTGAATCTCGGTGTCGAGGCTGTACTCGATCGCGTCGCCCTTGACCGCCAGCAGCGACACCGAGTTGACCGCCTTGAGCCTCAGGCCCTTCTGCTCGATCGGCCGCGAGTTACGCCACACGGCGCCGGCACCGACGGGCTCGTCGGGCAGCGCCATCATGGTCGATTCGAAGCTCTGGACCAGCGACTCGATCTGTTCGCTCATCTCGGGTGCGAGCGTCTTGCCACCGCTGTCGACCTTCGAGCTCGTGACGCGGCCATTGGGTGACAGCACCGAATGGATGACCAGTCCGGTGAGCTTTGAGAGCGGACCGTTCAGCGACGCCGCGGAGACTTTGAGGTCCGGCATGTCGAGCGCCTTGACCTCTTCGATCGTCGCGCGCAGCACGAGCTGACCGGTCGGCATGACCGCTTCCACCACGTAGACGATCGTGAGCACGATGGTCGGGACCGGCCCGCCCATGTCACCCGCGGTCAGCTCCATCGCGATCGAGACGCCAAAGCGCTGCATCGTGCCGGGCGGCGCGTGATAGCGCAGCAGCCGGCGCGGTTCATTGCCCGAGCTGACCAGCTCGAGGTCGGGCCGCGAGACTTGAACGGCGGGCGGCTCGCTCGACTTGCACGCAGTGAAGGCGAGCAGCGCGAGCGAGCACGCGGTCGTGGAGCCAGAACCCATTTCTCGAATTATAGTAAATCCAGCCGTTTGGGCGACTTCCTGTGGCCTCTTGACAAAACTGCTTTTGAATTGCATTATCAATTTCGAAGAAGATGATCGTCTGCCTGTGCCACCCGACCTCGGATCGCGATGTCGACGCGATCATCGACGACGGTGCGCGCACGGTCGAGGAGATCAGCCGCCGGTGCGGCGCGGGTACGGGGTGTGGTGCGTGCCTCGGCGAGTTGCGCGAGCGCCTGCAGCAGAAGGGCGGCGGCGCGTGCGATCGCGACTGCGCGACCACGAGCGAGCTGATCTCGCCTGATCTGCTCGTCGCTCGCGCCCGCTGAGCGAATGATCGGGTAACGTCGTCGCCATGAAGGGCAACGATGATGTTCTGAAGCTGCTCGGCCAGCTGCTCCTGAACGAGCTGACCGCGATCAACCAGTACTTCATTCACGCCAAGATGTGTGAGAACTGGGGCTACGAGCGCCTCGCGCACAAGCTCCGCGAAGAGTCGATCGACGAGATGAAGCACGCCGATCTGGTGATCAGCCGGATCCTGTTTCTCGAGGGCGTGCCCAACCTCCAGGCGCTCGGCAAGCTGCGCGTCGGTGAGACCGTGAAAGAACAGATGGAGAGCGACCTCCAGCTCGAGTACTCGGCGATCAACTTCCTCAACCAGGGAGTCGCGGCGTGCCGGACCGCGGGCGACAACGCGACCGAGGATC
>JAYVWH010000626.1:0-4003 GCA_043786265.1 Kofleriaceae bacterium
ATGCGCTTGCGACCCTTTGCGCGACGGCGGCGGAGCACCTCGCGGCCTCCACGGGTCTTCTTGCGGGCACGGAACCCGTGGGTGCGCTTGCGGCTCTTATTATGCGGCTGGTAGGTACGCTTACTCACGAGTGCTCTCCGGGCTTTGCGGACCGGATCGATACGCAATCACGAGAGGGGTGTCAAGGAGACGGAAGAGTCCTCGGGCGATCAGCGGTCGATTGGTGCTCCGGTCCGCGACAAGTCGCCGAAAAGATGACCGCGAGGAGCGAGTCCCCAAGCGACTCGCGAACCCTGGAGGCGACGCGTCCTTCTAGGACAAACCCGCGCGCGCGGGTGACACGAAATCGACTCCGGACTTCCGTCGAGAAATGCACCGTTTCGGGAGTCGAAACTGTGTCGATTTTGTCTTGCAGAGTGAAATCGCCATCTGTTACGTACGCCAGACTTTCTGCTGTGGATAACTCGTGAAGAGTTGCAGCGGGATCGCTCCAGAAGCGGGTGTGGATAACTTCTGGAATGGCTGTCGTTTGCCTGTGGTCATTTCGCTCTCAACATCGCGTGAAGACAGGACTTAGTCCTGGAGCTGGTGAATGAATCAAGTGCTACCTTGGGATGAAGCGGTCGGGCGCCTGAGATCGCGCCTAACTCCTCAGAACTATGACATGTGGCTTCGTCCCATCGAAGTCATGTCATGGGACGGCGGGCTGCTCCGTCTCCGCGCCCCGAACAGTTACGTCCGGCTCTGGTTCGAGACCAACTTCATGACCCCGCTCGTCCAGGAGCTCCGCGACCTTGGTCACGACCATGTCCGCGTCGAGTTCGATCCCGACAGCGAGACCCGTGCGACTCCGGCACCGGAGCCGGTAGAGCTCGCCGACGGTTCGACGCCCACGCGGATCGAAGCCGAGTCCTCCGGGACGATCCTCCTGCCGCCTGTCGCTGCGCCGCCTCCGGTCGTTCGCACGATCGTTCGCCCGAGCAATGCTCCCCCTGCCTCGCCGACGGAGGATCAACCCGGCGTCACCGCTCCCGACGCTGCGACGCTCAATCCCCGCTACACGTTCGACACGTTCGTCGCCGGAACATCGAACCAGCTCGCGTTCGCTGCATCTCAGGCGGCCGCGTCGAGCTATCCGCCTAAGTACAACCCGGTGTTCATCTGCGGTGGCGTCGGCCTCGGCAAGACCCACCTCCTGCATGCGATCGGTCACCAGCAGCTCGCGAATCGACCCGGCGCACGCATCGTCTACATCTCCGCCGAGCGGTTCATGAACGAGTTCGTCCACATGATCCGCGTCGGCAAGATGCACGAGTTCCGTCGGAACTATCGCGAGGGCATCGACGTGCTCCTCATCGACGATGTGCAGTTCCTCGCCGGCAAAGAGAGCACGCAGGACGAGTTCTTTCACACGTTCAATGCGCTGCACGAGAACCACAAGCAGATCGTGCTGACCGCCGATCGCAAGCCGCACGAGATCAGCGACATCGCCGATCGCCTGCGCTCGCGGTTTGCGTGGGGCCTGCTCGCCGATATCGAGCCGCCCGAGCTCGAGGTGCGCATCGCGATCTTGCGCAAGAAAGCCGCGGTCGAGGCGGTCCAGCTGCCCGATGATGTCGCCCTCTATATTGCGACCGCCATCAAGAGCAACGTCCGCGAGCTCGAGGGGGCCCTCATCCGCCTCGCTGCGTACGCTTCGCTGTCCAAGCGCCGCATAGATCTAGAGTTCGCTCAGGAGACGCTAGGCGCGGCCCTGATGCGTCCCCGCGAGATCATCACGGTCGAGACCATCATCAAGGTGGTCGCTAACTACTACGGGCTCAAGCCCAACGACATCAAGAGCGATCGCCGCCACAAGTCGCTCGCCAACCCGCGTGCGATCGCGATGTACATCTCGCGTCACAACACCAAGGACAGCTATCCCGACCTCGCGCGAGCGTTCGGTGGCAAGCACCACACCACCGTGATCTCCGCAGTCCAGAAGATCGCCGCGCGGCTCAAAGAGGACGCGTCCCTGCGCAGCGAGATCCACGCAATCGAATCGATGGTTCTGAAGTGATTGGGGCCGTGGACAAGTCTGTGGCGAACCGGGCCGATCTGTCTGTGGATGGATCCTGGACAAATTCCTCGACGGAGTTGTCCACACCTTTGCTGCATGTCATCCACCCAATACCGACGACGTCAGACCCTCATGCTGAGCTACTGAAAGTCGTGGACCACGCGGGACTTGCAGAGTAGTCCTCACACACTGCATCCCCTACTGATCCTAGATCTAAGAAGATCTTTATTCTTAAGAGTTAAAGAAACGAAGAGCGAAGAGACGAGAGAGAGACGGAGACGGGACCATGGAATTTCGAATTCAAAAGACCGAATTTCTGCGCGGCTTGCGCCTTGCTCAAGGCATTGCCGATCGCAAGAGCACGATGCCGATGCTCGCGAACGTCCTGCTGCGCACGCAGGGCAAGAACCAAATCCTGGTCGCAGCGACGGACCTCAACGTTTCGCTGACCGCTGAGCTGAAATCTCAGAACGCGCACGAGGGCGGCATCACGCTCGGCGCCAAGAACCTCTACGAGCTCATCGCGAACGCACCAGGCGAAGAAGTCACGCTCAAGAAGGCTGACAACCACTGGGCAGAGATCCGCTCTGGAAAGGTAGCCTATCGCATCGTAGGCATGCCTGACCGCGACTTCCCGAAGGTCCCCGACCATCGCGAAGCCAGCTACGCGGACATCGAGAGCGCTGTGCTCAAGGAAATGATAGAGCGGACGCTGTTCAGCGTCTGCAACGACGAGACGCGGTTCCATCTCAACGGCGTCTATTTCGAGAGCGATGGCAGCAAGGCGCGCATGGTCTCGACCGATGGGCACCGGCTGTCGAAGGTCGAGCGCACGATCCCCAATGGCCCCAAGCTCTCCGCGGGAATCATCATTCCGAAGAAGGGCCTGCTAGAGATTCGCAAGGTTCTCGACTCGGGACCCAAGTGCAAGCTCGCGATCAAGACGCCGCACCTGTTCCTCGTGCAGGACGACATCGCGCTCGCGGTGAAGCTCATCGATGCGCAGTTCCCGCCCTATGAGCAGGTGATTCCGAAGGACCACAAGAAGGTCATCACCCTCGACCGCTCGCGATTCATCGATGGTCTGCGTCGTGCGCAGCTGATGTCCTCGGAGACTCGTGGCGTCAAGGTCGCTGCGACCAAGGAAGGCATCACCATCACGAGCGACAATCCAGACCTCGGTGAGGTTCGCGAGGAGATGGACGCTGACTACAACGGGGAGCCGATCGCGATTGGCTTCAACCCCAAGTACGTCGTCGAGCTGCTCGGTCAGATGTCGAGCGAGTCGATCACCATCAAGCTCGGTGGTGAGCTCGACCCGGGCCTCATCGAGCCCACAGGCGGCGATCAGTACCTCGGCGTCGTCATGCCGATGCGTATCTGAGCAGCGCGCAGGGACCAGCGTAGCGCGTTCTCGTCGATAGATAAGAACGGCAGCCGGCCACGGGGGCCTCGAGCGTGTCTCGTAGATAGCCAGTACAGCCAACGACCCTCGTGCGCATCTCTGTTCTAACCGCTGAGAACGTTCGCAACCTGCGGCCGCTCAAGCTCGAGCCCCGCGAGCGGTTCAACGTCTTTGTCGGTGACAACGGGCAAGGCAAGACGAACCTGCTCGAGGTAATCTATGCGGTCGCGTCGCTGCGCTCGTTCAGGACAAGCAGGCTGGCTGACATGATCGCGTTTGCGTCGTCGTCGGAGAGCGATGGCGATGAGGATGCCGGCGATGACTTAGCGGAGGACGGCACCAACAGCTCACCTAGGGGCTCTGGTGGTTCATCGCGCGATTCTGGTGGTTCATCGCGCGATTCTGGTGGTTCATCGCGCAGCGACAGTGGTGGTGGTGGTGGTGGCGGTGGCGGTGGCAGTGGCAGTGGCAGTGGCAGTGGCAGTGGCAGTGGCAGTGGCAGTGGCAGTGGCAGTGGCAGTGGCAGTGGCAGTGGCAGT
>JAYVWH010000627.1:0-1868 GCA_043786265.1 Kofleriaceae bacterium
TGAAGCCGCGCGCGATCGACCGCACCGAGATCCTCGGCCGCGACCGTCGCCGCGAGGCCTTCCAGCTCGCCGAGCAGATCATCGCGCTGGGCCGGCGTGTGCTTGCGCGCGCGCCGCTCGAGCCGGCGCAGCGTGAGCCCGGAGCTCGCCTTCTCGGCGGATGCCGCCGCCAACTCGTCGTCGATCATCGTGTCGGTCACGCCGCTCTCGCCGGCGGCGTGACGCGCCGACAGCAGCGCCGCGAGACACAGGTGACTGCCCGGGAGGCCGCGCACCGTGTCCATGCTCGACATCGCGTCCTCGCCGCGACCATTCCCAACAACCGTGGCGGCGATCTCCTCGATCACACCGAGCTCGGCGGGTTCTTTCTGGGCGGCAGTGACGGCCGCCTCGAACGCGGCAGAGGCTTGCGCCGCGGCCCCAAGCTTGTCGCCCTGCGACTCGGCGGCGCGGCTGAGCTCGAGGTGCGCGCGAGCGCGATCCCAGGGTTTGATCTTCGGCGCATCGAGCGCGCCGCTCAGTGCCATACGCGCCGCTGCAATCTCTCCCGCGGCGAGCTGAGCACGGCCCAGCAGGATCTTGGTCGACGCACCGGGCGCACGCTTGGCTGCTTCGATCGCGTACTGGCGCGCACCCGCCGCATCGCCTTGCGCGAGCGCGATGTCGCACAGCCGTAGTGCCGGCGTGACGTCGTCGGAAACAGCGAGTGCACGCAGCAGGACGCTCTTGGCGGCCGCCGGCAGGCCGAGTGCCCAGTACCGATCGCCGAGCTCCAGCAGCGCCGTCGGGGTTCCCATCGCGATCGATGGTACTGCACCCGCGCGCGTCGTACGGCTACAGCAAGTTCTTCTTGCGCTGGGTGACGTGCTTGTCGAGGGCGTCGAGCGCCTCGGCCAGCTTGGCGTCCGTCGCCTTTGCGCGGAGCGTCGTCGCGGCGGACTCGAGCGCCAGCACGTCGGCCTGCGCTCGTAGTCGCAAGGCATCATGCATCTCGCGGAAGTTTGTGTAGAACTCCTGCAGCATGTCGCCGTCGCGCAAGGCGGTCACCTTGCCGAGCTTTCCTTGCGCCATCTTGTCGAAGTACAGAGAGACCTTGTAGAGCGGGCCCGCGACCTTGTGGGTCATGATCAGCAAGTACAGCGACAGGATCACGACGAGGCCGACGCCAACGCCGACCATCTTGTACATGAGCGCCCGATCGTCCGCGCGATAGTCCGCGGCCACGACCTCGCGCAGCTCGTTGTATGTCTTGTCGTCCTGCGTGAGCGCGGCGAGGTCGCCTTCGATCGCCGACGAAGCGGCGTGGCGCTGCTGATAGATGAGATAGCCGAGCGAGCCCGAGATCACGCCCGAGAGGATCGTGACGAGCAGGATGTAGCGAAGCTGCAGCTTCTTATCGAGCAGGTAGTTAGACAGCTTGCGCTTGTAGACCGTACGCGGCTTGCCGCCGTCGTTGCCCTTGGGCACGTCGCCGCCGAGCTTGCCGTCCTTGACGACCGTTGCTGCGGGTACGTCACTCAAGGGCCTTCTCCTTGCGTGCGACCAGCGTCTCGAGCTCCTTGACGGTCTCGTGATCGCCGACGCCGGCGTCCTTTGCTGCTGCGATGGTCGCCTTCACGTGTTCGATGTCGTCCTTCTCCATGGTGACCACGCCTGCATGCGCGGTCTTGAAGTGGTCGTAGAAGTCGATCAGCTGGTCACCCTTGCGCAGGTTCCACACCTTGTCGTAGCGGCCGTCTTTCATCTTCGCGAGGTAGAGCTGCACCTTGAACAAGGGCCCCGCGACCTTGTGGGTCATCTTGATGCCATAGACGGCGAGTCCAAACATCAGCAGCAGACCGGTGCCGATGAGGACGTAGAGGATGCGG
>JAYVWH010000628.1:0-12509 GCA_043786265.1 Kofleriaceae bacterium
ATCGCGATCGCGCCGATGTTGTCGATCTGGCTCGCGCCTGGTCTCAAGGCCGTCGCCGCGTGCGCGTTCATCGTGTCCGTGTTTCCGGTGATCGCGAACACGCTCGCGGGGCTGACATCGACCGATCCTGCGTTGCTCGATCTGTTTCGGCTGTACGGCGCGGGCCGTGCATCCGCGATGTTCAAGCTGCGGTTTCCATCGGCGCTGCCGAACGTGTTCACCGGGCTGCAGATCGCCGCTGGTCTCACGGTCATCGGCACGGTGGTCGCAGAATTCCTTGTCGGCGAGCTTGGTGCAGAGCAGGGCCTCGGCGTCGTGATCGTCAGCGCGAGTCACAACGGTCACAGCGATCGCGTGTTCGCAGCCGTGCTGCTCGCATCGGCGCTCGGCCTCGCGATGTTTGGAACCGTGAATCTCGCGGGACGCCTGGCTCTCAAGAACTGGCACGCGTCCGCGCGTGATTAAAGGACGTATGAACAAGCAAGTCTGGACCTGTGGAGGATTCGCCGTCGTGCTCGCGCTGAGCGTTGGCTGCGGCAAGGACAAGGCGAAGGACGCACCGGCGCCTACCGGCAGCGGCAGTGCCCGGGCACCGGCACCGAAGCACGTGACGTTGACGCTGGACTGGGTCCCCGAACCCGAGTTCGGTGGCTTTTACGCTGCGCGCGAATCCGGGGCGTTCGGGCGGCAGGGCCTCGATGTCGACATCAAGCCGCGCGGGCAGGGCGAGACCTGGAAGCTCGTCAACGAGAAGGTCACCGACTTCGCGACCACCGCCGCCGATCAGGTTCTCGTCGCTCGCGAGCAGGGCGCCGACGTCGTCGCGATCTTCGCCGCGTACCAGACCTCGCCGGCGGGCATCATGGTGCACAAAGCGCGCGGCTTCACGAAGATCGACGACGTGTTCACGAACGCCGGCACGCTCGAGGCCGAGGACGCGAGCTGGTTGAAGTTCTTGCGCGCGAAGTTCCCGCAATCGAAGGTCACGCTGACCAGCAACTCGCCCGGCATCGCGACGTTCCTCGCGAAGAAGGATCTGTCGAAGCAGTGCTTCATCACGAGCGAGCCGCTGCAGGCCAACACCGTCGGCAGTGACCCGCAGACGTTCTTGATCGCCGACGCCGGCTACAACCCGTACACGACGGTCGTGATCGCGCGGGGCGAGATGGTGCGCAACGACCCCGAGACCGTCCGCAAGATGATCGTCGCGTTGCGCGAAGGCTGGCGCGGTTACCTCGATGATCCGTCTGCTGCGAACGGCCTCATGGGCAAGCTCAATCGCGAGATGGATGCCAAGACGTTTGCCGATGCCGCTCGCGTGCAGGCGCCGCTGGTCGAGACGGCCGAGACGAAGGCGACCGCGCTCGGAGACATGACCGCAGCGCGATGGCAGACGCTCGCGCAGCAGCTCGTCGAGCTCGGCGTGATCAAGAAGGCGCCGCCGGCCGAAGAAGCATTCGTCAGCTTCGACCGGCTCGCACCGAAGACTCCGTAGCTACGGGCTCGCCGCGATCGTCGCCCCGGTGTAGCGAATGATCGTGGTCGTCGTACCGTCGGGCAGCTCCGCGCAGGCCGTATCCTGTTACGCTACGGGCGTGCGGGAGCTGGCCGTCTGGATCACGTGTGCGCTCGCGCTCGCGAGCGCTCGCGTGAATGCCGCGCCGAGTGCCGAGACCAAGGAGATCGCCGCGGTGATCGACGCCCAGGTCGCGGGCTTTCGCGATACAGCGCGCACGTCCTCGGTCTACGCGAACAACGCGATGATCGCGATGACCGGCGGCAACTCGACACCGCAAGTCGACAAGCTCAGCGACGCTCAGGGCAAGTGGACGATCTTCGGGCCCGCGAAGGTCGGCAAGCACAAGGTCCGCGATCTGCGGGTCGTCGTCGCGCGCGATGGCAACAGCGCGTGGGCTTCCTTCATCGTGAAGATCACCGTCGACGGCCTCGCGAAGTCGGGCGCGTTCGACTATCGCGCGACCGAGCTGTTCTCGAAGACGTCGAAGGGTTGGCGCGTCGAGGCCGCTGCGTGGTCGCTCGGCGTGTCCGGTGCGGCGCTCGCGAAGGCCGCGAAAGCCACCAAGCTGCGCGCGCTCGAGACCGTGTTCGATCAGAACCTTGGTGAGCGCGACGTACTTGCGGCCGTGACGTCGCTCGCCGCATCTGGCCTCGATGCGAATGCAACCGCGCGGACGGACGCGCTCGGCATCGGCCCGACGACGGGCGAGCTGACGGTAGGTGGCAAGAAGCTCGCGGCCAAGCTGACGAAGGACTGGGTCGACAAGCTCGCGCTCGATGGATCGATCTGGGCGATCACCGCCGGCACCACCGCGAGCGCGACCGTCAACGTTCGCCTCGCCCGTGGAGACGCGACGATTCCAGCGCGTCTGTTCGCGGTGTTCGAGAAGGACACCGGTGGAGCGTGGTCGCCCGTGCTCGTCCACCTCGCCGTGGCGCCGTGACGCTGGCGGTATGTGATCACGCCATCACGCCTGGCGCGCGAGTGCTTCGTCGACGATGCGCTGGATGAACGTGTTGTAGGGCATCCCAGCCTTGTGTGCGGCTTCTGCGGAATCGTGCCCATAGCTGAGGAACGGATTGGCGTTGGCCTCGATGAACCAGATCTCGTTGTCCTTCGTGAGCCGCACGTCGATGCGTGCGTAGTCACGCAGCCAGAATGCGCGGTAGGCGAACAGGCACGCGTCGGTCAGGCGCTGTCGCGCTGCCTTGGGCAGCGGGCGCGCGAACACGTTCTTGATGCCGCGGCGCTTGCGATATCCCATGTCCCACTTGGCGTGCTGCGTGGCGATGCGATCCTCGGGACGAGTATTCGCGTCGTCGAAGATCATCTCGACGATCGGGAGCAGCTCGACCTTGTCGCCATTGCCGATCATCGTCGCGTAGAGCTCGCGCCCCTCGATGTACTCCTCGGCGATCGCCGGCTGCGCGAAGCGTTCGTGCACCCATGCAACGCGCTCGGCGAGGGCGCCCGCATCGTGGACGATCGAGGCCTGGGAGATGCCTTCCGAGGCATCGGAGGCGAGCGGCTTGACGATCAGCGGAAACCGCCAATCGGACTTCGCCGTCGGTATCTCGCCGACGCGGTACGACAAGAACTGCGGGACCTTGATCCCGTGGTAAGCGACGACCTTCTTGCTCATCGACTTGTTGCGCGTGACGAGCAGGGCCAGGGGAGGCGCACCGGTGTAGCGGTAGCCTTCGGCTTCGAGCAGCGCCGGAACCAGGTAGTCGAGGTTAGAGTTCTCGAGGAAGGCCTCGGTCGCGTTGAACACGAGGTCGGGCTTCCAGTCGCCGAGCGCCGAGCTCATGTAGCGCAGGTCGTCGTGAATCCCGATCGTGAGGACTTCGTGGCCGTTCTTCAGGAGCGCATTCGCGACCTGGTACTCCATCTCCGGCTCGACGTCGCGTCGGTTGCCGATCTGCTTGCGCATCTCGGCCGCGTGCTGCTCGGCAGTCCAATCGACCGGAGAATCAAAAACAACCGCGATGCGCATGCCGGAGCACGCACGTTAGCGCGGAACGTCACTCCAGCGCTAACGTGAGGGCAATCCAGCAGCTTTGCTACTTGTTCGCCTTCTGCCGCGCCAAGGAGCTCGAGGGCGAGGCGCGTCCATCGGCCTGCATCTGCTCGTTGCCGATGACCTTGCCGATCCCCTTCTTGATCTTGCCGCCGAATGACGAGCTGTGGACTGCGCTCGATCTCGCCGCGCGCGACTGAATCACTCCACGCGGAGTCGTTCGATCGCAGTGCCGTGCGTGAAGTAGACGTAGCCGTCGGCAAACGCCCCCGCCGCGCCGGGCAGCGTGGCGATGATCGAGGCCGCTCCGCCGGTGCGCGGTGCCGAGAGCAGCTCGTCGCCTTCTTGCCAGTACAGCGTATCGGCGGACGCGAAGAAGCCCGCTGCATGGGAGACGTGCTCGAGCAGCACGGACGCCTCGCCCACGACAGGCTCCGACACGACAATGCCGCGGCCCGACGGCATCTCCTCGACGAGCCACAGCGCGCCGTCGTCGTCCGCAGCGACGATCCGCCCACGGTACGTCGCGCCGGCGGTGGCACCTCCCGGAAACTTAGTTGCCCAGCTCACCGACGAAGAGGTCGGGACGATGCGCCCCGTTCGCTGCTCGACGCGAATCAAACCACGGCCGCCGGAGCCATCGACTGCGAGATAGATCTGCTCCGATGTGACCCGCACGTGGTCGCAGTTGGTGACCTTGTTGAGCATCACGGATTGTTGATTGGCATCGACGCCCCAGGAAACCGTCGACCCGACGGTCCATGCCACTACTGGGATCGCGGTCGCGCTACCCCCGACGGTCTCCGGCGAACCATCGGTGACGCGCTGTACGACACCAGCGCTATCGACGAGCGAGATGACCGAACGATCGCTGACGAAAGCGACGCGGTCGCCCATCGCGGCCACCGGACCAATCCCGGTAGCGAGCTGCGTCCCTTGCACGGGCAGCGACGCGAGCAAAACTCCGCCCACGAGCGTGGTCGCGCCGCTCGATGCCGACCAGAACACCGTCGTGGCGCTCGCGCCGAGGACTCGAGGCATCTGGCCCCCGAGCGTGGCGTCCGGGACCACGACCTCCGGGGGTTCCTTGGAGTCGCTACCGCACGCGCTGAGGACGAGGACGGCTAGACAACGCGTCCGAACATCAGAACGCAGAGCCGTCGACCTTCTTGCCAGGCGTGAAGTTACCCACGTGGCCGGTCACCGCGCTGTGCAGTGCGTATGCGGTACCCGTGATGTCAGGTGAGAGGTTGAGCGAAGTGCCGATCGTCACCATCGTCGCGGTGTAGGTCGTCGTCGCGATCGTGACCGGAGTGGCGCCCGCGGTCTTGATCGTGATCGTGTCGCCTGCATCGTTGAGGCTCAACGTGTGCGCGGTCCCGTTCGTGAAGAAGTTCGTCACGCCCGGACACGCCGGAGTACCACCGCCCCAGATGACGACGGCCTTGTTCGGCGCGAGCGTCAGGCTGCCGTTGAGCTGCGCTGCGAACGTGAACTTGACGCCGAGCGCGTCGGAGTACGTCACGCCGGTGAGGTCGAGGTTCTTGGTCGAGACGTTGACGAGCTCGATGAACTCGTCGTTGCTGTCCGTCAGGAGGCCGTCGCAGTTCGAATCGACGCCACCGTTGGTGGTGCCACCGTCGGCGGCCAGGAACTCGTTGATCTTGAGGTCGCCAGCGGCCGGAGGAACGGCTGCCGAGCCCATGGGGACGATCTTCAGGTCGAGCATGTAGCGCGTGCCAGCGGGAATGGTCGTTGCCATCGAGGACGGTTGTACGCGGATCGTGTACGTGCCGGCGGCGAGGGTTGCGAGCTCGGTCGTGTCACCGCCGCTATCGTTGGCGCCGAGGTAGGAGCAGTAGAAAGCACCATCGTCGTCGTCGATCGCGGTCGCCATGCCGTCCATCGTCGGATCCGCTGCGGCGGGGAACACCGCGAGCTCGGTGTCCTCGACGGCGGATGTGCAATCGAACACGAGGTTGTTGCCGACGCCGTCGTAGTCCGCGTTCGTGCCGTTGATGGTCGCGTACGTCTCGATCTCTACCTTCGAGGTGGCGGTCAACGTGAACGAGTACAGATCGACGTCGCCGTTCGTGAACGTGCCGCGGACGATGTGATTTCCCGCCGTCAGCGCCTGGGGCGTCGTGTCATTCGGTTCCGCGGCCTCGGTCGTGTCGCTCTCGAGCACGCAAAGCGTCGTGCAACGATCACCGTTGAACGCGTTGCCATCGTCGCACTCTTCACCAGTGTCGACGACTCCGTCGCCGCAACCAGCGACCACGCACACCGACGGCTCGCCGGTGCAGCGGTAGCCGGCTTCGATCGCGCAATTCGCGTCGCAACCGTCGAGCGGAGCGGTGTTGTCGTCGTCGCAGTCCTCGCCGGCCTGGATGATGCCGTCGCCACAGCCGATCGCCTGGCAGACCGAGGGCTCGCTCGTGTCGCAGTTGTAGCCGGTGTCCACGGTGCAGTGCGTGCAGCCGTCGCCGTCCGTCATGTTGCCGTCGTCGCAGAGCTCGATGTTTCCGACGAGGCCGTTGCCGCAGCCCGGCACGCTGGCGGTGATGTCGAGCTGATAGGGGCCAGCGGACGTGGCCTCGTAGCCGTCGACGGCCACGTAGTACGTACCTGCCGGCAAGTTGACGTAGCCGAGGGTTTCGACTTCGCCGACGTCGCCGTAATCGGAGCAACCGTCGTCGCCGACATGGTCGACGACCTCCATCGTGGTGTCGCACGGTGCCGTCATCATGCGAATGCCACCGTCGAAGCTCGCGTCGGGCGTCATCAGGATCAGGACATCGCGGACATCCGTCGTTGTGAACTTGAAGATGTTGTCGTTGCCAGCGCCCGACGTGAGGCCGTCACAGGCGGCCGCAGCGAGGCCGTTCGTTGCCATCGTCGTGTCGCCCATCGCGGTGCCGACCATATCGGTACCCATCGCGGTCAGCGTGATCGTGCTCGGAGCCGCGCAGGTGCCGCCGCTGCCGTCCTTCGAGCACGACGACGGCATGCCAGTGCAGGTGTAGCCAAGCTCGGTGGTGCAGGCGCTGTTGCAGCCGTCCATCGATGCCACGTTGCCGTCGTCGCAGGTCTCACCGGGTTCGATGACGCCGTTGCCGCACGTGCCTTCCTTCTGGCACGTCGCGGAGCAGCCATCACCGCTGGTGGTGTTGCCGTCGTCGCACTGCTCGGCGCTCACGTCGAACGTGCCGTTGCCGCACAATCCCTCGCTCTTGCAGGTCGCGGAGCAACCGTCGCCGCTGGTCTTGTTGCCGTCGTCGCACGTCTCGGAGCCCGTGACGTGACCGTCGCCGCAGTTACCGCTGTTATTGCCATCGTCGCCGCAGGCGGTCGCGAGTACGACGAGGAGCGAGGTGCCAAGGAGCGTAAGACAACGAGTCATCATCCGAGGCGCGAGGTATCACGCCGCTGGGTTCACCACGAGCCCAATCATGCGGACGCGATCGGCTCCGCGATACGAGCGCAATCCGCGTTACGATTCGTGCAAGCCACGGTGGGTTCCCGTCGTAACTACGCCAGCTTGCGCACCGTGCGCGTGCTCACGTCACAGCGGTCGAGGAATGTGACCCGAAGCTGACAGGCGGGTGACGCAGCCGTTCGTCGCCTCCGGCCCGGCGTGACTCAAACTTTGGGTATGCACCAGAGCAATCCCAGCGTGGCGGGCGTGCCGCTGTATTCGCAGGCAACGTACGTTCGTGAGCTCCGCGCAAACTTGCCCGCGGAAGCTTTCGAGCCGGCTCGATCTCGGCTCGCGCTGGTTCCGCTCTACGGCGGCATCGCGATCGCGACGATGGTCGGCGTGGGAAACGGCTGGTTGCCGTGGTTCGTGTGGCCCGTCGCGTCGCTCGTGATCGGTGCGTGCTTCGCGTTTCTAACGTTCGTCGCTCACGAGGCGATTCATGGCGGGATCACCCGCAACAAGGTTCTCAAGTACGTCGTCGGCTGGCTAGGCTTCTTGCCATTCGGTGTGTCCCCACGCTTGTGGGCGGCCTGGCACGACCGGGTGCATCACTCGAGCGCGAACATCGATCACGATCCCGATGTCTATCCGACGCTCGAGCAGTATCAGGCGAGCTCCAAGGTACGCTTCGCCGTCGACGCATTCTCACTGGGTGGCCGCCGGCTACGCGGCGGGCTGAGCCTGATCCTGGGCTTCACGGTGCAAAGCGCCCATCAACTCGTCACGGCGCGAAAGCACGAAGTGCTGTCACCATCGGCATATCGGCTCGCTGTCGCCGAGACGCTGCTCGGAATCGCGGTCTGGTTGGCCGTCGCGGTCGTCGTCGGACCGATCGCCTTCATCTTCGTCTTCATCATCCCGCACCTGGTCGCGAACTTGGTGGTGATGAGCTTCATCCTCACGAACCACAGCCTCAGCCCGCGTGTCGCGATCAACGATCCGCTCGTGAGCGGCCTCAGTGTCACCACGAACCGTCTGTATGAGCTGCTCACGCTGCGGTTCGGGTTCCACGTCGAGCACCACCTGTTTCCCGGGATGAGCTCGCGCCACGCAGGACTCGTCCGTGACCAACTGCGCAGCCGATGGCCGGAGCGCTACCAGTCGATGCCGCTCGTGGCGGCCGTGCGGGCGCTGCACAGGACCGCGCGTGTCTACAAGACCGCTACGACGCTGGTCGATCCGCTCACGGGCCACGAGTACCCGACACTGTTGCCTCGGAGCCCGGGGCTGGTGTGATCGAGAGCTACTTGGCGTCGAGGCTCGCGCGGATGCACGTGAGCAGTGGGGCAGGGGAGAACGGCTTTGGCAGGAAGTTCACGCCGACGCTCAGCTCCAGCCCCGAGCCCGCCGTATCGCCTGCGTATCCGCTCATGAACACGAACTTGAGGCTTGGCTTGATCGCGCGCAACCGCTTCGACAGCTCGGCACCCGAGACGCCACCCGGCATCACCATGTCGGTCAGGACGAGATCGATCTCTTCGACGTTGGCCGTGAGTGCCTCGGCACCGCTGCTCACAACGCTTACGCGATAGCCGTCCATCTCGAGAATCTGGTGAATGAGCCGCCGCACGGGCTCCTCATCTTCGACGACAAGGATCGACTCTCCGCGTCCGCCGGTCTCCTCGAGGCCGTCTTCTGGTGGCGGTAAGCTGCGAGCGGTCTCGCGCGCAGCGGGAAGAATGACGCTGAACGTGGTGCCGCGCCCCAGCTCGCTCGTCACCGCGACCGCGCCGTCGTGCTGCTTGACGATGCCGAACACCGTCGCGAGACCGAGGCCCGTGCCCTTGCCTAGCTCCTTGGTGGTGAAGAACGGATCGAAGATATGTTTGAGGTTCTCTGGCGCGATACCGGTACCCGTGTCGCGCACGCGCAGGCGCGCGTAGGCGCCGGGTGCGAGGTCAGGCATCGCGCGCAGGTCATCGTCGTCCATCCACATCACCGACGTAGACAGCGTGAGCGTGCCGCCGTTGGGCATCGCATCGCGTGCGTTCACCACGAGGTTCATCACCACCTGGTCGAGCATGCTCGCGTCGGCGTACGTCCACACCGGCGCGTCTGCGAGGTCGAGCTCTAGGTGAATGTCCTCGCGCACCACGCGCTCGAGGATCTTGAGCAAGTTGACGACCGTGATGTTGAGCTCGATATCACGCATCTGGAGCACTTGCTGACGACTGAACGCCAGCAGCTGCCGCACGAGTAACGCGGCGCGGTCCGACGCCTTCGCGATCGAATCGAGCGACTCCGACTTTTGCTGCCGCTGCAACAGTGCCGTGTTCGCGTAGATCACGGTGAGCAGGTTGTTGAAGTCGTGCGCGATGCCGCCGGCGAGGTGTCCGACTGCGTCCATCTTCTGCGCCTGGCGGAGCTGTTCCTCGAGCTCCTTGCGCTCGGTGATGTCGACCATCGCGACATAAACATGCGCGAGCGACTTCTCGCTCCCTGGTGCGACGATCGTGCGCATCAGGATGTGCTTGCGCCGCCCATTGAACGTGCGGTCGGTGGTCTCCGCCTCGAAGATCGTATTGCCTTCGAACAGCGATGCGAGCAAGTCAGCAGCGACGCCGAGCGACTCGGGCGTGATGGTGGAGCGCACGCCGGCAAGTAGCGCGGCCTTGTCGGGGGCTTCGTAATGGCGCACCGCCATCTGATTGACGTCGGTCACCTTGACCAGCGACATCAACCGGATCGTCTCGTCGGGCCTCTCGCGCAGATACGCGCGGACGTCGGTGACGCCGCCCTCCCGAAGCTTGTCGAGCGCGAGCTTGAGCTCGGTGCCGTCCTCCTCCCACAAGCAGATCGGTGAGTGCTCGAACAGGCTGCGAAATCGATCTGCGGTCGGCGAGAGGACCGGGAGGGCATGACCGGCACCTTGCGTGGCAGCAACGATCGCAGCCGCGTCGAGCGCCGGGTCGATCACCATCATGTCGAACGCTTCGCTCGCGAGGCGCGCGAGAGTGTCCTCGGCACGAACCGGGACCAGCTCGATCTTCGAATCAGGGTCGGAGACCGCGTAAAGGATCCGTCGCACCAAAGCGGAGAAAGCCTACATCAGGACAACACCGCCGAAACGAAAACAGCGCGCATCCGCGAGGACGAACGCTGATTCGATACCGCCGCTTCAGATCAGACGCGACGCGTCGATGAACAGGCCGCCCTTGAACGCCTTTTCGACGAGTTGCCAGTAGCCCTGGTCGAGCATCATCTGATTCTGGACCTTCTCGAGCGCCGCGAGGTCCGCGTAGTCCGTCGTCCAGCGCACGACGCCCATCGCGCTGAACGAGTCGATGAACACGCTGACGGGCGGAGTGCCCCACTTCTTCTCGACGTAGCCGGCCGTCTCCTTGGCCCAGCTGATCGCCTCCATGTACTTGCCGTTTGCGATCATCGAGCATCGCAGATTTGCTCGACTGCAGCATCCGCGTACGACCGTCACGCAGTCGAAGCTCGACACTCGGATCGTCCGTTGCGGTATGCTGATCAGAATGCGGTTCGCTGGGTCCATCGTGATTGGCGTGGTTCTTGGCGTGGTTCTTTGTGTGTCCGAGGTCGCCGCGCAACCCGCTGCGCAGCCCGCGCCCTGGGCCGTCGGAGTGTCGGAGGCAGAGCAAGCGCGAGCACTTGCGATCTACAAGAAGGGAAACAGCGAGTTCGAGGAGCAGCGGTACGCGCAGGCGCTGGTCCAGTACCGTGATGCGATCACTCACTGGGGACATCCGGCCATTCGTTTCAACATGGCGGTGTGCCTGATCAACCTCGATCAGGTGCTCGAGGCGAACGACAACCTGGAGCTCGCGCTCACGTACGGAGACGCCCCGCTGGGCGCCGAGATCTTCGCGCAAGGCCTCACGTATAGGAAGCTGCTGCTCGGTCAGCTCGCGAAGCTCCATGTGATCACGAAGGAGAAGGCGGCCGAGGTGACGCTGGACGGCAAACGGCTGCTGACGGGGCCCGATGAGCTCACGACCTTCGTCTTGCCCGGTGCTCATCAGCTGGTTGCCACGAAGTCAGGCTATCTCACCGCCACGATCCCCCTCCTGTTGTTGCCGGGCAAGATGACCACCCAGAAGGTCCAACTCTCGCTGTTCGCGGCATCGAAGACTCGGCTCGAACGCCGCTGGCAGCCGTGGAAGCCATGGGCAGTCAGCGTCGCGGGCGCGGCGCTGGTGTTGATCGCGCTTCCGTTTCAGCTCCAGGCATCGGCGAACTTCGCCTCGTACGATCGGGAGTTCGCGAGCAGCTGTCCGACTGGATGCGGCGCGCTCGGGCAACCGCCGATCCCCCCGTCGCTCGAGAAGGTCGCCGCAACCGGAGCGCTCGAGAATCGGATCGCGCTATCGCTGTTCGCCGTGGGGGGCACGATCGCCACCACGGGCTTCATCGGGGTGCTCCTGAACCAACCTCGGGCCGTCCGCGAGCAACCTCTGACAGTGACGCCACGCGTCGACGCCGCGAGCGTATCGATCTCAGCGAGCGGCGTGTTCTGAAGCTCGCGCTCGCCACGCTCATCTTCCTCTCAGGCTGCCTGCAGACCCAGGCGTTCGAGTGCGCCGATGGCCACCTCTGTCCGCAGGGGTACGTGTGTGTGCCGAATGGTTGCGTGCTCGAGGTCCAGATCCTGGCGTGCCAGGGAGCGGCCGAGCTCGACGCCTGCCGCTACTTCGAGGTCGCGGGGATCTGCGCGAACAGCGCTTGCATCCCTGCTGGCTGTGGGAATGGCTTCGTCGAAGCAAGCGAAGCATGTGACGACGGCAACCAGTTACCCGGTGACGGGTGCAGCGCGGACTGCCTGTCCGACGAAAGTTGCGGCAACCACGTCATCGACGCGGTGAGCCGCGAGGGCTGCGATGATGGGAATCGCGTGGACGGGGATGGCTGCCAGGCGAGCTGTTTGCCGGCGGTGTGCGGCGACGGGATCACAGACCTCTTGTTCAATGAACAATGCGACGCTGGCGGGCAGAACTCGCTCGCACCTGATGCGACGTGCCGGCCCAATTGCCAGGTACAGCGCTGCGGCGACGCCATCATCGACGCCGCACGTGGCGAGGTCTGCGACAACGCGAATCAGCTGTCGGGCGACGGCTGCTCGTTCGATTGCAAGTCCGACGAGACATGCCCCAACGGCTATCTGGACTTCGCTGCGGGCGAGCAATGCGACGACAATAATCCGCAGGACCACGATGGCTGTACGCGCACCTGCGAGAGTGAGCCTCCGCGCTGGCTCGACAATCTCGCAGGAGGGCTGACAGCCCGTACCCTGACCGCAATGGCATACGACGCGGCGCGCGGGCGCATCGTGATGTTCAGCGGAAGACCCCAGTCGACGGGGATTGTGGCCGACACGTGGGAATGGGACGGCGGCTGGAAGTTAATCACGCCGACCGCTGCCCCGGGCGCTCGCGTCGCTCACG
Source organism: Kofleriaceae bacterium (assembly GCA_043786265.1). GTDB lineage: Bacteria > Myxococcota_A > Polyangia > Haliangiales > Haliangiaceae > JABFXX01. Next base: position 12,429 of record JAYVWH010000628.1, read on the forward strand.
CGATGGTCTACGACGCCGCGCGCACCTGCGTCATGATGTTCGGCGGGACGAGTGGCGGTTTCAGTGACGAGACCTGGACCT
>JAYVWH010000629.1:0-5657 GCA_043786265.1 Kofleriaceae bacterium
CACCCGTTCAAGGGCCGGTCGACCGAGTACTTCAACATCGATATCCCGATGAGCTTCGTGTCCACCCACGACAAGCAGGACCTGACGATCCAGAAGGACGGCAAGGGACGGCTCTACTACCGCATCGGCATGGACTACGCGCCCGCGAACCTCAAGCTCGAAGCGGCCGACTACGGCTTCGTGGTTCAGCGGACCTACGAAGGCGCGGACGATCCAAAGGACGTCGTGAAGGCGAAAGATGGAACCTGGCACATCAAGGCGGGGTCTCGTGTCCGGGTGAAGCTGACGATGGTGAACGAGAACCGTCGCTACCAGGTCGCGCTCGTCGATCCCATGCCCGCGGGCCTCGAGCCGATGAACCCGGCGCTCGCCGTGACCGGACCGATTCCGACCAACCCGACGCCGCAGACCGGCGCCAACCGCTACTGGTGGTGGTACGGCCCCTGGTACGAGCATCAGAACATGCGCGACGAGCGCGTCGAGGCGTTCGCGTCGCTGCTGTGGGAAGGCGTCCACACATACGAGTACGTCGCGCGTGCTACGACACCCGGAGACTTCGTGGTTCCGCCGACGAAGGCGGAGGAGATGTACATGCCCGAGACGTTCGGGCGTGCGGCCAGCGATCGCGTGATCGTCGAATAAGGAGAGACCGTGAAACTACGTACATTCCTCGCTCTTGCCGTCCTCGTCGCGTGCGGCAGCAAAGACAAGCCGATGGCCAAGAAGACCGTCGTCTCCGACGCGGTCATGAAGGCGGACAAGGAGACCCCCGAGGGCCTCGATCTCCGCCTCTCCGACGGCAAGCAGAACGCGCCGGCCTACGACGCGACGAAGCTCGCGCCCGCCAAGAAGCTCGGTGACGCGGATGTTCAGGCGCTGCTCGCGCGCGCCGAACCGCTCAAGACCGACCCCGCCGATCAGCAAGCGTTCGCGCTGCGGGCTGCGACGCAACCGGCACCGCGCACCGGCGATACGATCAAGGAGTCGTTCCCGCCGTCGGCGTCGTCGCTGCTGCCGCCCGCGACGAACGTCGATACCGGCAAGGACCTCAAGGTCCTGCGCTGGATGCCGGAGGGCGAGGTTCCGATCGCACCCGAGCTGTCGCTGACGTTCAGCCAGCCAATGGTCGCGGTCACGTCGCAGGACGACGCCGCAGCGACGAAGCCGGTGAAGCTCACGCCGCAGCCGAAGGGTAACTGGCGCTGGATCGGTACGCGCACGATCCTGTTCGACCCCGACATCCGGTTCCCGCAGGCGACGACGTACACCGTCGAGGTCCCGGCCGGCACCAAGAGCACCAACGGTGGCGTGCTCGCCGCTGCGCACAAATTCACGTTCGAGACCCCGACGCTGACGCTCAAGCAGAGCTATCCAAACGACGGTCGCCCGCAGCACCTCGACGCGCCGATCTGGGTCGAGTTCGATCAGAAGATCGATCCGCAGGCCGTGCTCGCGGCGATCAAAGTCAAAGTGCCGAAGGCGGCGCTGTCACAGGGCAGCGGCGATCCGTGGGCGAACGGCAGCACCGGTGACACCGTCGAAGTCCCGATCCGCATGCTCGATGCCAAGGAGATCGAGGGCAATCGCACGTTCAAGATCTTCGCGGACCAGGCGAAGAAGGGTGAACAAGACGGCCGTTGGCTCGCGTTTCGCACGGTGAACAAGATGCCGGCGGACGCGCTCATCACCGTCGAGATTCCGGCGGGGACGCCCTCCGCCGAAGGACCGAACAAGACCAAGACCCAGCAGTCGTTCTCGTTCCACACGTATCCGCCGCTCGCGCTCCAGGAGAGCCGCTGCGGCTACGGCTATGGCGACAACTGCCCGCCTGGCTCGCCGATGACGTTCTACTTCAACAACCCGCTCGACGAATCGAAGTTCGACGCCCAGATGGTCTCGATCACGCCGGCGCTCGACGGTATGAAGGTCATCGCGCAGGGCAACGCGGTCGCCGTGTTCGGCAACACGAAGTCGCGTCAGAGCTACGAGATCTCCGTCGCCGGATCGCTGACCGACGAGTTTGGTCAGACGCTCGGCAAGACCGTCTCGAACAAGTTCACCATCACGGACGCGAACGCGACCTTCTTCGGCCCGCGCGGCGTGGTCGTGCTCGATCCCGCGGCGAGCAAGCGTACGTTCGATTTCTTCTCGACCAATCACAGCGCGTTCAAGGTCCAGATCTACAAGGTCACGCCGAGCGACCTCAAAGCGTACGGCTTCTACCTGCAGAACCAGTGGAACCGGGACCATCCGCCGAGCCTGCCGGGCGTCAAGGTCTTCGATCAGATCGTCAAACCCACCGACAAGCCGAACGAGCTCGTCGAGACGAACCTCGATCTGATGCCGGCCCTGTCAAAGGATGGCTTCGGTCACGCGATCGTGTTCATCGAGCCATCACCATGGAAAGAGGACTACCGCGCGCCGAACATCATCGCGTGGGTCCAGGCGACCAAGCTCGCGGTCGATGCGCACGTCGACGGCGAGAGTCTCCAGGCATTCGTCACCGAGCTCGACGGCGCGAAGCCGGCGCAGGGCGTCGGTCTCGAGATGTTCCCCGCGCACAGCAGCGCGACGACGGATGCGCAGGGTCTCGCGACCATTCCGCTCGGTCCGAGCCAGAGCGGTACGTACTACCTGCTCGCGAAGCGCGGCAACGACAGCGCGTTCGTGTCCGACGACGCGTACTTCGACGACTACGGCAGTTGGTATCGTCAGGCGCGCGACCGCGACGTTGCCTGGTACGTGTTCGACGATCGCAAGCTGTACAAGCCCGGCGAGGAAGTCTCGATGAAGGGCTGGCTGCGCGTCGTGAACTACGGCAAGGACGGCGACGTCGAAGGCCTCAACGGCGCGGTCACGAGCGTGAGCTATCGCGTGACCGACAGCCGCGGTAACGAGATCGCGAAGGGCACCGCGCCCGTGTCTGCGGTCGGCGGCTTCGATACCAAGTTCACGTTGCCGACGACGCCGAACCTCGGTTACGCGTCGGTCTCGTTCCAGTCGATCGGCAGCCGGTCGAGCTATCACAGGCATCAGATCCAGGTCGAAGAGTTCCGCCGGCCCGAGTTCGAGGTCAGCGCGCAGGCAAGCGCGGGCCCGTTCGTCGTCGGTGGTGGTGGCGATATCACCGTCGCGGCGAAGTACTTCGCAGGCGGTGCGCTCCCGGGTGCGGAGGTCAACTGGTTCGTCACCACATCGGCGGCATCGTTCACGCCGCCCAACCGCGACGAGTACGTGTTCGGCAACTGGCAGCCGTGGTGGGGCTACCACCGCTGGTACGACGAGGGCGACGGCGGCAACGACGACGGTGACAGCGAGGGCCAGGCGCCGTCGTCCTACAACCACACCGCGAAGACCGAGGCGGCCGGCGAGCACGTGCTGCACTTCGACTTCCTGTCGATCAAACCCGCAATGCCGATGTCCGTGACCGCGAACGCGAGCGTGATGGACGTCAACCGCCAGGCGTGGACCGCGTCGTCGACGATCATCGTGCATCCGTCATCGCTGTACGCGGGCATCAAGACCAAGCGCTCGTTCGTCGAGAAGGGCCAGCCGTTCGACGTCGAAGTGATCGCGGTCGATCTCGATGGCAAGGCGCAGCCCGGCACCAAGGTCGAGCTGAAGACCACGCGCGTCGACTGGGAGTACAAGAACGGCAAGTACGAGACGAAGGAAGTCGAGCCGCAGGCGTGCAACGTGGTCGCAAAGGCCGACGCGGTTCCTTGCTCGTTCCAGACGCCGAAGGGCGGCACGTACCAGCTGCTCGCGACCGTCGTCGATGCGAAGGGCCGCGCGAACCAGACCAAGCTGACGTTCTGGGTCTCCGGTGGTGAGACACAGCCCCCGTCGCGGACGGTCACGCGCGAGGTCGTACAGCTGATTCCCGACAAGAAGGAGTACTCGCCGGGCAACACCGCCGAGCTCATGGTGCAGGCGCCGTTCTTCCCGGCGGAGGGCATCGTGTCGTGGCGCCGCAGCGGCATCGTCAAGACCGAGCGCATCACGCTGACGGGCCCGACGGCGTCAATAAAAGTTCCGATCACCGACTCGATGACGCCGAACATGTACGTCCAGGTCGATCTCGTGGGCATGGCGGCGCGCACGAACGACAAGGGGGAGCCCGATCCGACACTGCCCAAGCGTCCCGCGTACGCGGTCGGGACGATCAACCTGCCGGTGCCGCCGAAGCAACGCACGCTGCAAGTCAGCGCGAGTCCGAGCGTCGCCAAGCTCGGTCCGGGCGAGGAAGCCACCGTTGCGATCGAGGTGAAAGACGCCAGTGGCAAGCCACTCGCGGATGCCGAGGCGGCGGTGATCGTCGTCGACGAAGCGGTGCTCGCGCTCGCGAACTATACGCACCCCGATCCGATCGGTGCGTTCTATCCCGGTCGCGGCGCCGATACGCAGGACTACTACGAGCGCCAGTACGTGCAGCTCGCAAATCCCGAGACGACGACGAAGATCGCGAAGATCGCGCCCGGCGGCGGAGACGTCCGCACTCGGGGCGGCATGATGGACAAGAACACGGTGGTCGCGGCAGCGCCGGCGGCCACGGGCGAGGCCGACCTGAAGGAAGACGACTCCGGCGGCGCCGGTACGGCGATGGCGCTCGACGAGGGGAAGATGGGCCGCAAGGACTCCGACCGCGCCGAGGGTCAGTACAACATGAAGAAGGCGGAGGCGTCTCCGACGCTCGCGCGGCAGCAGGCGATCGAGCAGGCGCGCAACGCGGGGATCCTGGGCAGTACGACGCCGGCCAAGCCTGACGCGCCGACGACTCCGGTCGCGGTCCGCACGAACTTCAACCCGCTCGCAGCGTTCTCGCCCGCTGTCAAGACGGGTGCCGACGGCAAGGCGACCGTTCACATCAAGATGCCCGACAACCTCACGCGCTATCGCATCGTCGTTATCGCGGTCGCGGGCGACAAGCAGTTCGGCAAGGGCGAGAGCGCGATCACGGCGCGCTTGCCGCTGATGGTTCGGCCGAGCCCGCCGCGGTTCCTCAACTTCGGTGACACGTTCGAGCTGCCGGTCGTGGTGCAGAACCAGACCGACCAGGCGATGACGGTGCGCCTTGCGGTCCGCGCCGGAAATGCCGCGTTCACCGACGGGGCGGGCCGCGAGGTCAACGTGCCGGCGAACGATCGCGTCGAGGTCCGGTTCCCGGCGAAGGCCGACATGGCGGGCACGGCGCGGTTCCAGGTGATCGGTGCTGCGGGCAAGGCGAGTGATGCGGCGAACCTCGAGCTACCGGTGTGGACACCGGCGACAACCGAGGCGTTCGGAACTTACGGTGTGATCGACAACGGTTCGATCGCCCAGCAGATCGCACTGCCGGGCAAAGTCTGGCCGCAGTTCGGTGGCCTCGAGGTCACCACGGCCTCGACCAACATGCAGGCGCTCACCGATGCGGTGATCTACCTCGTGCACTACCCGTTCGAGTGCGCCGAGCAGCGCAGCTCGCGTGTCCTCGCGATCGCGGCCCTGCGCGACGTGCTCGCGGCGTTCAAGTCCAAGGAACTACCGAGCGTGGCGGCGATGGAGGGCTCGATCGACACGGACGTGATCCGCCTGACCCAGATGCAGAACTACGATGGTGGCTTCACGTGGTGGGAGCGTGGCCATCCGAGCGATCCCTACCTCACCGTGTTCGTGAC
>JAYVWH010000630.1:0-5363 GCA_043786265.1 Kofleriaceae bacterium
GGCACCCGCGACAACGAGCTGTGGCAGAAGGGCGTCAGCGCATGCGCCGTGTGCGATGGCGCGCTGCCGATGTTCCGCAACAAGCCGCTGTTCGTCGTCGGCGGTGGTGACTCCGCGATGGAGGAGGGCAGCTTCCTCTCCAAGTTTGCGTCCAAGGTCTACATCGTCGCCCGGCGCGACGAGCTGCGCGCCAGCGCGATCATGCAGGACCGCGCGAAGAAGAACCCGAAGATCGAGATCCTGTACTCGCACAAGGTCACCAAGGTCGAAGGCGGCCACGCCGTCGAGGTCGTCAGCGTTCAGGACCTCAAGACCGGTGCCGAGCGCGCGATCCCCGCGGCAGGGCTGTTCTTTGCGATTGGCCACGTACCCAACACCGTGTTTTTGGGCGGCCAGGTCACGACCGACGAGCAGGGCTACATCGTCACGCAGCCCGGCACCACGCTGACCAACATCCCGGGCGTGTTCGCTGCCGGCGATTGCCAGGACAAGAAGTACCGCCAGGCGATCACCGCGGCGGGCACCGGCTGCATGGCGGCGCTCGAAGCCGAGCACTTTTTGTCGTCGCACTGAGCAGTCCGGGGCACTTAACCCCGGGGACCTCGGGAATGACCTGGGCGGCCTCCTGGTTTCGGGGGGTACACCGCCATGTCACACTCCCTCTACCCCGTGACCCGAGAGCCTTCTCCGCCCTATCGCGAGTCCGGACTGACCAAGGTCCTGGCGATCCTTCTCCTGGTTGTTGCCGGTGCACTCGTGTTCACCGTCTACAAGCAGAAGCAGCAAACGCCGCTGCCCGCCACGAACTTCGAACCGAGACCGATCGCACAACGGCCCGACGACAAGCTCGGCGCCGACGAGCAGGCGACGATCGACGTGTTCGAGAAGTTCAATCGATCGGTTGTTCACGTCACCAGCATCGCGTCGATGAAGAACCGCTTCACGATGGATCCCACCGACATCGACCAGGCGACCGGCACCGGCTTTGTCTGGGACCAGCAAGGTCACATCGTCACGAACTTCCACGTCGTCCAAGGCGCGAGCAAAGCGCGCGTCACCCTCGACGATGGTGACTCTTATCCGGCGACGATCATCGGCGTCGCGCCCGATAAAGACATCGCGGTGCTCCTCGTCGACGCCGCGCCCGCCAAGCTGCTCCCGCTCCCGGTCGGACAGTCGGCGAACCTGAAGGTCGGCCAAAAGGTCCTCGCGATCGGCAACCCGTTCGGCTTCGATCACACGCTGACGACCGGCGTCATCTCGGGCCTCGGTCGCGAGATGAAGGGCGTCTCGGGACGCCCGATCAGCGACATGATCCAGACGGACGCATCGATCAACCCGGGCAACTCCGGTGGCCCGCTGCTCGACAGCGCGGGTCGACTGATCGGGATCAACACGATGATCTACAGCATGAGCGGGTCGTCAGCGGGCATCGGCTTCGCGGTGCCCGTCGACACCGTCAACATGATCGTTCCCGAGCTGCTCCTGCACGGCAAGATCATGCGCCCCGGTCTCGGCATCAACATCCTCAGCGACCAGATCACCGCGCAGGCGAAGATCGACGGCATCGGCGTCTACCAGGTCGCGCCTGGCAGTGCCGCCGACCGCGCGGGGCTCAAGGGCGTCGAGGTTCTCCAAAAAGCTCTGGGTGACGTGATCGTCGCGTTCGACGGCAAGGAGGTCCACAAGTCCACGGATCTGTACAGGGCGCTCGATACCCACAAGGTGGGCGACCAGGTCGAGCTTACGGTCCAGAACAATGGGACGCGGCGCACCGTCAAGGTAACATTGCAAGAAGTCCAGTGAGCCGTACCACCGCACGGGCGATCCAAGTTGACGCGTCATCTAACCCACCGCCCGCGCCTCTGCCACACCGCTACGACGACACGATCTGGCGTCGGCTGCGCTCGTTCGCTGCGACCGCCTTCTTCGAAGGCCTCGCGACCGCCGGCCGGCTGACACCGTTCGCCAATCCCAAGCGCCACGGCGTCGAGGTCGAGCACAACGTCCACTACGGCCCTCACGGCGAAGCGAATCAGCTCGACATCTACCGCCCCGTGCATCGCCCGGGACCGTGGCCGGTCGTGTTCTACGTGCACGGCGGCGCGTTCCACTTGCTGTCCAAGGACACGCACTGGCTGATGGGCCTGGTGTTCGCGCGGTTTGGCTACCTCGTCGTCAACATCAGCTACCGGCTCGCACCGAAGCATCCGTACCCGGCGGCCATCGAGGACACGTGCGCGGCGTACACGTGGATGACGTCGCGCCTCGAAGAGCTCGGCGGCGACCCGACGCGCGTCGCCGTCGCGGGGGAGTCCGCCGGTGGCAATCTGGTCACGGCGCTGACCCTGGCCGCGTGCCAGGAGCGGCCCGAAGCGTGGGCGCGCGCCGTCTACGATGCCGGGATCGTGCCGCGCGCGACGATGCCGTTCTGCGCCCTGCTCGAGGTCTCGCGTCCCGAGAGGTTCTCGCAGCGTCGCAAGCTGCCGTTCTGGATCGATGGAATGCTGCGCGACGCGTCGACGTCTTACCTGCATGGTCACTCGACCGAGCACGGGCCCCCGCTCGAGCTGGCCGATCCACTGCGAGTTCTCGAGAGCGCTGCCGCCGTGCCGCACCTCGAGGCCCTCGAAGCGCCGCGGTTCCCGCGCAAGCTACCTCCGTTCTTCGCGCCGGTCGGTACGCGCGATCCCCTCCTCGACGACACACGCCGCCTCGAAAAAGCACTCGCAGCGCTCAACGTGCCGTGCGAAGCGCGTTATTACCCCGGCGGCATTCATGCATTTCACGCGATGGTCTGGGACCCGACCGCGCGCCGCTGCTGGCGCGACGCGCTGGCATTCCTCGACCGTCACATGCGCTAAGGCTGCCGGGTGACACCACCGAAGCGACAGCTAGGGCTCGGCATCACGGCGGCGATCGTTGTCGCCAACATGATCGGTACCGGTGTGTTCACGAGCACCGGCCACGCGGCCAAGGCACTTCACGATCCGACGACGATCCTGCTGTGCTGGGTCGTCGGTGGCGTGATCGCGCTGTGCGGCGCCGCGTGCTACGCCGAGCTCGGGACGCTGATGCCGAGGGCGGGCGGCGAGTACGTGTACCTGCGCGAGGCGTATCACCCAGCCCTCGGCTTCATGAGTGGATGGGTCTCGATGACCGCCGGCTTCTCGGTCGCCATCGCCGCCGCGGCCCTGCTGTTCGCGAGATACCTCGGGACGCTCGTCGGTGGCATGGGCGATCCGATGACGCAGAAGCTGGTCGCTTGCGGATTGATCGCGGCTATCACGTGCCTGCACGGCTTCGACACGAAGATCGGCGGCCGCGTGCAAGAGGGCTTCACGATCATGAAGGTCCTCCTGATCGTCGTGTTCATCGTGCTCGGACTGTCCTCGGGCAACGGCGACTGGAGCCACTTCGCGAGCCAGAGCGGCGGCGTCGCAAAGAATCTCCCGACGACCACCTTCGCAATTCAGCTTATGTGGGTCTCGTTCGCTTATTCCGGGTGGAATGCAGCGGCCTACATCGCTGGCGAGGTCGAGCGTCCGGAGAAGAACCTACCGCGCGCGCTCCTGCTCGGAACGGCGATCGTGATGGTGCTCTATCTCCTGCTGAACGTGATCTATTTCTATGCGCTGCCCAGCAAGGCGCTCGCCGGGCCCGACGACGGTTATGCGCCGATCATCGAGGTCGGTGCCGCCGCCGCCGCGGTCCTGTTCGGCGTCAAGGGCGGGCATGCAATTACGAGCCTGATCGCTCTTGCGTTGATCTCCGCGGTCAGCGCGATGGTGATGGCCGGTCCGCGCGTCTACGCCGCGATGGCCGCCGATCGCGCACTGCCGCGACAGCTCGCGTGGCACTCCAAGCGCGGCGTGCCCACGGTCGCCGTCGTGGCGCAGGGCGTGCTTGGCGTCGTGTGCGTGCTCGTCGCCAAGCTCGACGAGCTGATCCGGTTCGCGGGTTTCACGCTCGCGGTGTTCGCGGCGCTCACCGTCGGTGCACTGTTCATCCTGCGCGCACGTGGTCTCAAGGGCCCGTACAAGACGTTTGGCTACCCGCTGACGCCGCTGCTGTTCATTGGGACGTCGGTCTGGATCGCTTACGCGCAGATCAAGCAGAACCCCAAGGAGAGCCTGTACGTCGGCATCGTGCTGCTGGTCGGTTTTCTCGTTTACAAGTTCCTCGTGCCGCCGCCGCCGAAAGTTCCAGAAGCCCGACTCGTCGACGGGTGATACGCTTCGCGCATGCGGCGCGCGCTCGGCGTTGTAGTCATCTCGATCGCCGCGGGCGCGGTCGCGGCGCCTGCGCCTCCCGCGGTGACGTGGGCGGACTGGGTCGGCGACTGGGATGCGAAGCTGAGGTGGTCGAGCTGCAGCGCCGATGGGCACGACCGCGCGACGCTCGTTGTCGACGCCGTCGATGGTGCGGTCAGCATCGATCTCGCGCCCGCCGGTGGCGCGTTGACGTCGATGTCACTCGTCGCTGAAGAGGCAGGCTGGACGGGCCACGAAGGCGATGTCACCGTGCACTTCAAACGGCTCAAGTCGGACACGCTCGAGCTCGCGATCGATCTCGATTCCGGCTGCGAGATCCGCGGCAACCTGAGCCGCGCGTCGACCGGCCTCGCCTCGTGCGATCGACTGGTCGCGTGGGCGCGCGTCGAGGCACAGTGCACGAAGCTGACTCGGCCGCCGCTCGAGAACCCTGCGCGCGTTGCTCGCCAGCGCGAGCAGTGGGTCGTCACAAAAGGGCAAGCGCGCGGCAAGCTGGCAGGGCAGTGCACCGCTCGCGCAACGAAGCTCGAGACCGCATTGATCGACGCCGGCTGCGCGCCGAGTCCGGATCCCCAGGTCGGGCTGCGGGGCGCCGAGTGCCAGGCGCTGCGCACGACCGCGTCGCGCCTCGGCCGATGCGGCAACGTCCCGTTTGACGCCCGGACCGTGATCGAGCGTGAGGTCGTGGTGCTCGTGGCGGCCTCGCAAGGTGCTGACAAGGCTGCACTCCCCGTCGTCGAGGCCGCGTGCAAGCAGGCCCGTGATCGACTGCTCGCGATCGGCAAGCAAGCGGGCTGCCCGGCCAACTAAACTGCAACGAGACTTCGCGATGGTTGTCGAACATCATAGAAGCCATGTTCCGCGAATCCTCGGAGCTGTCACTCACCCGCCCGCCCGCCGGCATGCTGCCACCGTGGGTCCGCGTCGTGATCTTTCTCGCATGTCTGGTCTCGTTCGTCGGCGTCACCGTCGGTAGCGAGCTGCTGTGGGCGCAGCTCCCGAGCTGGTTCGACCTCGGCTACTTCCGCCACGGCCTGACGTTCTACATCTCGTTCTGGATCCTGGTGTCGTTCTTCCCGCCGTGGCAGC
>JAYVWH010000631.1:0-3240 GCA_043786265.1 Kofleriaceae bacterium
CAACCCGACGCTGGGTTGATGTCGTGAACGCGACGTCATTGTCCTTCGATCTCGATGTTCCAGGCTTTGCCACAGATTGGTTGTTCGCGAGTGATGTTCACGTTTTCTCTGCATCTGCGGAGCAAGGTGCAGTGTCTTCCGTCACCTCGTTCATTCACACCTTGCCGTGATGGTGCCCTTGGCTTGACTTCCAAGAAATGGGCCCGTAGTGGGCCCGGGACTCGCGCCGACGGCGCCCACGTACGATTCCTCGACGAGAACACGCGATCAACGCGTGGGTCTGTAAAACCACCATTCCCCAGTTCAAATCTGGGTGGCTCCTCCAGAGACCTCAGCGGAAACGCTGAGGTCTTTTGCTTTGAGCGCTGGCACAGCGACGGTCGATCCGTTGCCACCCACGCCCGAAACCACCCTCTCATCACCCTTCACGATCGCGAACACGCGTGCGACGGCCTCGCGTTTCTCGTCCTCACCGACGTGGCTGTAGTGGTGAGTCATGGCCTCGGTCGCGTGCCCGATGATCGCGCGCACGACTTCGCCGTTCGCTACGCGGCGGAGCTCGTTATTCGCGGTGTGCCGAAGACCGTGCGGCGTCACGCGCCGATCGATCTTGCACACCGCGAGCGCGTCCTCGAGCACCTTGCGAAGCGGATGCCCCTTGTACAGCGTTCCTCTCTCCGTCGGGAACACCCAGCCCTCAACGACGCCCGGATGCTGTGCCGCAACCATCTCCTGACGGCGCGCGCGGAGAATATCCGCGACCTCCGGCAGTAGCGGGACGACCTTCGCGTTCGGATCCTCCTCGTTGCCGGTCTTCGTGGACCCAACAACGCGGCCCTCGTAGTTGCCGCGCTCGACGCGAATCAGACCGCGCTGGTCGTCGATGTCCGACCAACGCAGCGCCGACAGCTCGCCCCACCGCAGCCCGACGAACACGTCGAGCAGTACGGCCGCGTACCACTGCGGCGCGTGCTTCTCGATGTTCGCGAGGACGACGCGAAGCTCGTCGCGCGTGAGAAGTTCGCGACTAGGATGCCAAGCTCGTCACACGCTCCGGTAAGTCGACGAGCCCCAACCTCGTCAACATCGAGGCGAACGCCAAGAAGCAGTACTACTGCCGACTACGTCGACGAAGGTGGAGAGATCGTCGCGCCGGCACCGGCCGAAGGCGTCGCGCTCGGAGATGGCAGCGGCGGCGAGCTGCGTGACGTCGGCCCGTCGAGCGCGCTGCGCACGGCGACGTGGATCACCTCGGGGCTCGCGGTCGGCCTGTTCGGGACGTCGCTCGTCACGTACAAGCTCGCCGGCGATCAGCACCACAAGCTCGTCGAGGATTCGACGATGTGCGGGCAGCCACCGTGCCGGCGGTGCGATGACTCGTTCGGCGAGCGCGTGCAGACGCTCGGCAATCGCTACGACACGATCTACAAGGTCACGCTCGGGTTCGGAATCGCGACGGCCGGTGTTGCCGGGTACCTTTGGTATCGCAATCTCCACCATCACAAGCAGCGGATGGCGCCAGCGTCGCCCTCCGTCCACGACGACAACCCGATCAGCTGGACCGTCGCACCGACGATCGGCGACCACTTCGCGGGCGCGACCGCAGCGGCGGCATTCTGATGCACGCCTTGCCCTGCCTCTTCGCACTCGCAGTCGCACTCAGCGCGCTGACCGCGTGCGATGGCTACGACTCCAACATCGGCCCGACGCCCTACCAGTGCGCCGAGGCCAAGCCGCGCTGCCCCGATGGTTACAGCTGCCAGGAGGACATCACGACCGGCGAGCAAGTCTGCGTCGGCAGAGGTGGCGTGAGCAACACCGAGTTTAACTGCGCCGACGACAGCGCGATCGAACCAAACGGCATGCTCGACGTCGCGACCGCGGCGTCCCTCGACGGCATGAGGACCTTCGCCAAGGACGGGCTCGCGATCTGTCCGGCCGGCGACAAGGATCTGTTCGCGATCACGATCGGCACGATGAACGAGAACGTCGAGCTGATCGTCGAGTTCCAGGCCGACGGCGCGCTCTCGTCGGCACGATCCTCAATGCCGGCGGAATTCCGATCGCGACCGCTGCCCCGGTCACCGGCGAGCCGACCAAGATCCGCGCGTTCGCCCAGCACCTGCCGACCGGCATGTACTACGCTCAGGTCGCCGCGTCGGTCACCCAGACCGTCACGTTCAACAATTACAAAGTCTCGCTCAACGTCACCGACCCTGACCGAAGGTGACGGTCAGATCGGGTCGGAGCCGGTGTTGACGCCTTCGAACAGCACCGTCGATAGGTAGCGCTCGCCGGTATCCGGCAGCATCGCGCAGATCACGCTGCCCTCGGGCGCGCGCCCCGCGACCTCGAGCGCCGCGGCGAACGTGCCGCCCGCCGAGATGCCGCAGAAGATGCCTTCCTTGGTGCCAAGCTCGCGCGCGGTCGCGATCGCCTTCGCGTCGGTTACCAGAACCCGCTCGTCGACGACCTCGCGGTCGAGCACGCTCGGCACGAAGTCGGGTGTCCAGCCCTGGATCTTGTGCGACTTCCACTCGCCGCCCGAGAGCAGCGCTGCCTCGGCCGGCTCGCAAGCGACGATCTTCACTTCGGGCCGCGCGCGCTTGATCACCTGACCGGCGCCGGTCAGCGTGCCGCCGGTCCCCCAGCCCGTCACCCAGTAGTCGAGGCGAGAGCTCGCGAAGTCCGACAGGATCTCGGGCCCCGTCGTCTGCCGGTGGTACGCCGGGTTCGCCGGGTTGTCGAACTGACGCGCGAGAAACCACCCGCGTTCGGCGGCGAGCTTCTCGGCCGCCTTGACAGCGCCGCTGGCTCGGTCGGCGGCTGGCGTCAGCACGACCTTCGCGCCGTACGCCCGCATGATCTGGCGGCGCTCGACGGAGAACGAGTCAGGCATGAGCGCGACGAACGGATAACCGCGCGCGGCGCACACCATCGCGAGCGCGATCCCGGTGTTGCCCGACGTCATCTCGACCACGGTCTGGCCGGGCTTCAGCACACCGCGCCGCTCGGCGTCCTCGATGATGCCGAGCGCGAGGCGGTCCTTGACCGAACCGCCCGGGTTGAACGCTTCGACCTTGACGTACATCGTCACGTTCGCCGGCGCGAGGCGGTTGATACGGACTACAGGGGTACGGCCGATGGTCTGCGTGATGTCGTCGTAGAGCATTCGCGCATTCTAGACCTGGATCGGCGTGGTGGCTTACGGCTAAGACGTTCAAGCACCGTTTCGCGGGG
>JAYVWH010000632.1:0-3287 GCA_043786265.1 Kofleriaceae bacterium
GTCGCGCGTCTACGCGCACAGCGGCGACAAGCTGTATCAGGTCGACACGCAGACGCTTGCGCCGGTCACGATCGGCACGATGGCGGGCCTCGGCACCCAGAGCCTGACGGATATCGCGATCGACAAGTCCGACAACATGATCGGCATCACGCTCGACAAGCTGTACTCGATCGATCCGGGCAACGGCGCGGCCACGCTGATCACCGCTCTATCGACGAGCGCGAAGAACTTCACGAGCCTGTCGTTCGTTCCCGAGAACCTCAACGATCCGAACAGCGCCGACATCCTGGTGTCCGCGAACAGCTTCGGTGAGGTCTACAAGATCGACCCGACCGATGGCACGGCGACGATGCTCGGCGATTTCGGCATGTCCGGATCCAACCAGATCGGCTCGAGCGGCGATCTGATCGGCGTGCGCGGCTTTGGCATCTACGCGACGGTCAACGTCGGCACGAGCACGACCGCGCAGGACTTCCTCGCGCGCATCGATCCGGCGACCTGGACCGCGACCGTGATCGGCGGCGGTACCGGCTTCAACGACATCTTTGGCCTCGCCTTCTGGGACGGCAAGATCTACGGCTTCGTCTCGATGGGCACCGGCGCGGGCAAGATCATCACGATCGATCCGGGCACTGGTGCAGGCACCGAGGTTCAGTCGGGCGCGGTTCGCTGGTACGGCGCAGGCGTTGCGACCGACGCGCCGATCCTTCAGTAGCGCTACGGCGCGGCGACGCCTTCTTCGACCTTCGTCGCATCGGCGAGGTTGAAGTCGACCGCCTGCTCGTCATCGGGCACGACCGATTTGCGCTGAACCCAGACCTCCGTCTTCTTCGCGCGCTTCGCGAGGCCGAGCTTCTCGATCGTGAACGTCGCCTCGAGCTCGATCGCCGTCGTGCCGCGTTTGACGATGATCGTCTTGGGCGTCGTTCCGATCGCCTTTCCGTTCATGTGCAGCTTCGCGACCGGCTTGCCGCGCAGCTCGATCTTCACCATGCCGGCTGGTGACGTTGACGACGACGGAGCGTCACCTCTGCCGCCCGGTGAAACCATGAGGATGATCACCGTCGCTGCTCCCGCCGCGACGAGTCCACCGACGATCAACAGGACACGTTTTTTGATCGCGCCCGACATGCTGCGCGAACAGCCTACCGCGCTATGGTCCGCGCATGACACTCCCGATCCGTCGCGTCGCTGTGCTCGGCGCCGGTGTGATGGGCAGCGGTATCGCCGCCCACTGCGCCAACGCAGGCATCCCCGTCTTGCTGCTCGACATCGTCCCCGCGTCGCCAGCATCCGCTGGCGCCGCTCCATCTTCGGCCTCCGACGGCAAAGGCGGGCGCAACGCCTTCGCGCAAGGTGCGCTCGACAAGCTCAAGAAGGCCAAGCCGGCCGCGTTCACGCACGTGCGCAATGCGCTGCTGATCCAGACCGGCAACTTCGACGACGACCTCGATAAAGTCTCGGACGCCGACATCATCATCGAAGCGATCATCGAGCGACTAGACCTCAAGCAGGCGCTCTTCGAGAAGCTCGAGAAGATCGCGGCGCCGCACGCGATCGTCGCGTCGAACACCTCGGGCCTCAAGATCAGCGACATGCTCGTGGGCCGGGGCCAGCAGTTCAAACAGAACTTCATGGTCACGCACTTCTTCAACCCGCCGCGCTACATGAAGCTGCTCGAGCTCGTCGCGGGTCCGGATACGTCGGCCGACGCGAAGGCGCGCGCGGAGCTGTTCGGCAAGGAGATCCTCGGCAAGGGCATCGTGTGGGCGAAGGACACCCCGAACTTCATCGGCAACCGCATCGGCGTGCAGTCGATGATGACCACCATCCACCTGATGCTCGAGCGCGGCCTGACGCCGGAAGACGTCGATGCGATCACCGGCATCCCGATGGCGCACCCCAAGAGCGCCACGTTCCGCACGGCCGATGTCGTCGGTCTCGACACGGTCGGCCACGTCGCAGCGAACAGCTACAAGACGCTGGTCAACGACGAGGACCGCGAGACCTTCAAGACGCCGCCGTACATCGAGGCGATGATCGGGGCCAAGCAGCTCGGCGACAAGACCAAGGGTGGCTTCTACAAGAAGACTGGCCCCAAGATGGAGCCCGGCGGACCTGCGCCGACCGGCGGGGGAGACATCCAGACACTCGATCCGAAGACCGGCGAGTACCGCGCCAAGGGAGGCGACCCCGAGATTTTGAAGGCGATGAAGGGGCTCGGCCGCATCGAGGATCCAAAGGAGCGCGTCAAGAAGCTCGTCGAGACGGCCGGACCGGCGGGTGAGTTCGCGTGGACAGTTCTGTCGCGCTCGATGGCCTACGCAGCGCGCCGTATCCCCGAGATCACCGATTCGATCGAGTCGCTCGATAACGCGATGAAGTGGGGTTACGCGTGGGACCTCGGTCCATTCGAGACGTGGGATGCGCTCGGCTTCGCGGCGACCGTCGACCGCATGAAGAAGGACGGCATCGCGTTGCCCGCATGGATCGAGACGATGCGCGCGGCGAACGCTGCGGGCTTCTATGCGGAGGGCCGGATCTGGGACCCGCAGCGGGGTGATTACACGCCGCGCGCGACTGATCCGCGCGAGGTCACCTGGGACGTGCTGCGCAAGGGCGGCGCGCCGGTGCTCAAGAACGCGGGCGCGGAAGCGTGGGATCTCGGCGACGGTGTGCTCGGCCTGACGTTCAAGACGAAGGCGAACTCGATCGACTCCGACGTGATCAAGATGATCCACGATGCGACGGCGCGTGCGGAGCAGGACTTCCGCGCGATGACGATCTGGAACCAGGGCGAGTTCTTCTGCGTCGGCGCGAATCTGTTCGCGGTCGTGATGGCAGCGGGACAGAAGCAGTGGGACCAGCTGCGAGAGATGATCAAGGGCTACCAGTACGCGACGCAGCGAATGAAGTACGCGAGCGTGCCGGTCGTCGCCGCGCCGTACAACATGACGCTCGGTGGCGGCCTCGAGCTCTGCATGGGCAGCGATGCCGTGCAGGCCGCGAGCGAGACCTACTCCGGCCTCGTCGAGGTCGGCGTGGGCCTGATCCCCGGCGGTGCCGGCACGCTGAACATGCTGTGGCGCTCGATGGAGGGCGTCCCCGAGGGCGTCGAGGTCGACACCTACGCGTTCGTCACCCAGACGTTCAAGAACATCGCGCTCGCCAAGGTCGCGACCTCCGCCGAGGAGGCCAAGGCATTCGGCTTCTTCCGCACCAACGACGGCGTGTCGTTCGATCGCGCGCGCCAGCTGCATGAAGCGAAGCAGCGCGCGGTAGGTCTC
>JAYVWH010000633.1:0-2616 GCA_043786265.1 Kofleriaceae bacterium
AGCCCGAAGAAGCGCTGGCAGCTCGGCGGCCGGTTCCAGCTGTACTCGGGGCTTCCCTACACGCCGGCGCAAGGCTCGATCCTCGACAGCGATCGCAACTTCTACATCCCGCTCTACGGCGATCCGAACTCCGAGCGCGCGCCGCTGCACCACCAGCTCGACCTGCGCGTCGACTACAACTGGAAGTGGGGCTCGACCGCGCTGACCGCGTTCCTCGACGTGCAGAACATCTACATGAACGAGAGCGTCGTGACCTACTTCTACGGATACGACTTCACGCAGCGCGCGGCGTTCACATCGATCCCGATCATTCCCTCCATCGGACTACGAGGTGTGCTGTGAACAAGCTCGTGGTGCTCGCGCTGATCATGATCGGCTGCAACGGCGATATCGACGAGCGATGGGAGCTCGATCACGACCGCATCATCGCGGTGCGTGCGGAGCCACCGGGGATCGAACCCGGCGAGAAGTCGCAGCTCGACGTGCTGCTCGGCTACGAGGAGCTGCCCGCCGAGGTTCGCTCGCCGGACTTCGCGCAGGTCGTGACGCCCGCGAGTCTCGCCGACATCCTCGCCTTCGACGGCACCCACTGGGTCGTCACCGCGCCGAGCGCCCAGCGACTCGATCAGGTCCGCGGCGAGCTCGGCCTGCTCGCGGACGCACCGATTCCGCTCCGCGTCGGCATCGCGGTCGCCTGGCCGACGCCGGTGATGTCGCCGATGGGCAATGGCTTTGGCGCGATCAAGACGGTGTGGCTGGGTCGTGAAGGCATCAACCCGTTGCTCGACGGGCTCACGATCGACGGCGTCCAGCCCGCCATGGACGCCGAGCTGGTGTTCTCGAAGGTGAAAGGCGCGAAGACCAAGCTGTTCGTCGAGGCGAACGACGGTACGGACTTCGTGAACTGGCTGTCGTCGTGCGGCACCGTGCACGACTTCGACCTCAGCTCCTCAGCGTATGTTACTGCCGACGATCCCAAGGATCGCCTCGAGGGCCAGTTCGCGCTCGTGCTACGCGACGCGCTCGGTGGTGTGTCGTGGCGCCTGTGGCCCTGTCACGTCGAGTAGCCGCTACTTCTTCTTCTTCTTCTTCGGCAGGACCTTCGGCTTGTCGGCGGGCTTGTCGACGACGGCTGGTCCCGCCTTCACGCGGACGGGCTGTCCTTTGGCGTTGATCGCGATCGCACTCCCCGCGGGGAGGGCACCGAGGTCCTTCGCGGCCTGCGGCTGGCCGCCCCACTGCCCGATCTTCGTGACGTCGGTGACGACCATGTGGTCGCCGGCACCGCCGCGGTAGTAAGCGTAGATCTTGTTGGCGTCGGCGACGAGATGCATGTCCGAGAGCTGGCCTGGCAAGCTCGCCCAGTCGGGGTGCTGCTGCGGATTGCCGGCCTCGTCGGTGCTCACCATGCTCAGTCGCGCGCCCTGCATCTCGCCCGCGTAGTACAGCGCGAGGTGATAACCCTTGCCGTTCCACGCGGCGTCGCCGAGCCACCACGGGACCTGGACCTCCTTGAGGTCACCGTCGGCTTTGCCCTCCTTGTCGAGCTTCTGCATGTACGTGTGCGCTTCGTTCGTGTTCTGCGCTTCGATCTCCTGGAAGAACGCGGTGAACCCTGTCGGTGTCGACGTCAGCGCGATCGAGAACGGCAGGTCGTAGCGCTTACCGGGGCGCGCGATCTTTGTGACCTTGTCGCCCACGTGAATGCGGAACGGCGTCTTGTCATCGGTGATCGCGAGCGCGGCAACGACGATGCCGTGCGCGACCTCGACATCGCCGACCGCGTCGGTCGTCGCGAGCTTCGTCGCCGCGGCCTTGCCGACCTGCAGCGTGACCGCGGGCGCCTTGCCGCCGACTGTGGTCACGAGCCGGACCTCGTCGCCGTTGGGCGCGATCGCCGCGTGCAGCGTGGTCTCGGCAGCGGGCGCGACCGGGGCGTCTTCCGCAAGAGCGACGCCAGAGGTAAGTGCGAGTGCGACGAGAGCCAGGCCGGCGCGAGAGTGCATGCCTCCACGTGCGCAGATCGTGGCGTTTCGTGACCAACTATTTTAGGTGGCGTACGTAGTTAAAATCACTGGTGATTTTTCGCTTGCCGGCACGGACCGCGGTAGCCGAGTGCTGTACCATTCACGTCGTGGCTGACGCGCCTCTGATGACGAACACGAGCGGCGGAGCACGCCCGCCCGCCGCGCGGATCGCGCGCATGTTCGCATCACCCGGCGGCGTACTGATCATCGTCCCCGGACTCGTGATCCTGGCGGGGGTTGCCGTGCTGCTGCTCGGTCGCCGCGCGACGAAGGAGACGGCCGAGAACATGGCCCGCCACCAGCTGGTCGGGCAGGCGCAAGCAGTGAAGACGGACGTCGAGTTCGCCCTCGATCAGGCGACACCGGTGCTCAAGACGTTCAGGACGCTCGCGAACGAGGCGATGCCGACACCGGATGCCCTGACGCGACTGCACGATGCCGTGCTCGGTCGGCCCGGGATCTGGAATGCGAGCATCGCGTTCCCCAACGGCGTGATGTGGGGAACCTACGTCGACGCCAAGGATCACACCACGGTCCTCGTGCAGGAGAGCCGCGTCGGTCCGACCGGGACATCACGCGTCAACTATCG
>JAYVWH010000634.1:0-1818 GCA_043786265.1 Kofleriaceae bacterium
GGACGGCGAGCATCCAGGATCAAGTCGCGCTCGCCGGCGGTCACGGCAACGAGGCCGCGCGCCAGCTCGATGCGCTCAATGACTTCATGCTGCCGCTGATCAAGGGCTACGGATCGGAGAAGGTCTACGACCTCCTCGCCGTGTCGCTGCAGTGTTTCGGCGGCTCGGGCTACTGCGAGGATTATCCGATCGAGCAATACATCCGCGATCAGAAGATCGATTCGCTGTACGAGGGCACGACGCACATCCAGGCGCTCGACCTGTTCTTCCGCAAGATCGGGCGCGATCGAGGCGCCACGCTGCAGGCGCTGCTCGGTCAGGTGAGCAAGACCACCGGGGCGTTGCCGGCGGATCTTGGCGTCGAGAAGGCCGCGCTCGAGGCGGCGCTGGGCGACGTCCAGGCGATCATTGGAACGATGCTCGCGAAGCTCGGGCAATCCGTCTATCACGTCGGCTTCCAGGGCAACCGGATCCTGTTCGCGCTCGCCGAGCTGGTGATCGGCTGGCGCCTCGCGGTCAGCGCGCAGGTCGCGCACGCGAAGATCGGGAGCGCGACCGGTGCGGACAAGGCGTTCTATCGGGGCAAGCTCGCCGCGGCGCGGTTCTACGCGAAGAACGTGCTGCCGGGCATCGGCCTCGCGCGCACGCTGATCGAGGCGGGGGACCTGGAACTGATGGAGCTTCCGGACGACAGCTGGTAGCTGTACGATCGGGGTCAGGCGCCAGTTACCCAACTTGTGTCCGGCGAACGGGGTCAGACGCCAGATACGCACGTTGTGTCCGACGTTCGGGGTGTAACTTGCGCAAGTGGCGTCTGACCCCGTCCTGAGAATCTGCCCACTGTGCGAAGCCTGCTGCGGCCTCGAGCTGACGATCGACGCGGGCCGCGTCACGGCGATCCGCGGCCACGACGCAGATGTCTCGAGCGCGGGCTTCATCTGCCCCAAAGGGGCGGCGCTCGGCGAGCTGCATGCGGATCCGGATCGGCTGCGCGCACCGCTGGTGAAGCGCGACGGTGGGTTTGTCGAGGTCAGCTGGGACGAGGCGTTCGCGGAGATCGAACGCCGGTTGCCGCCGCTGATCGCCGCCCACGGACCGAACGCGGTCGCGATGGTGCTCGGCAATCCGACGGCGCACAAGGCGGGACTTTTGCTCTACGGGGCACGGCTGACCCGCGCGATCGGGACCACCAACGTGTTCTCGGCCTCGACGCTCGACCAGATGCCGAAGCAGCTCGCCGCGGGCTGGATGTTCGGGCACTGGCTGTCGGTGCCGGTCCCCGATCTCGTGCGGACCGACCTGCTCGTGATCCTCGGTGCGAACCCGATGGCGTCGAACGGCAGCATGTGGACCGTGCCCGACTTCCGCGGCAAGGCGAAGGCACTGCAGGCGCGCGGCGGGAAGCTCGTGGTGATCGATCCGCGGACCACCGAGACCGCGAAGCTCGCCGACCAGCACCTCACGATCCGCCCCGGTGGGGATGTGTTCCTGCTGCTTGGTATCGTGCACACGTTGTTCGCCGAGCAGCTGATCAAGCTCGGACGCCTCGCCGAGCACATGGTCGGCGTCGACGCGGTGAAGGCCGCGGTCGCGGAGCTCACGCCCGAGCGCGTGGCCGCTCGCTGCGGGATCGACGCAGCGGCGATTCGCGAGCTCGCGCGGCGAATCGCGGGTGCGAAGCGGGCGGCGCTCTATGGCCGGATCGGCACCTGCACGCAGGAGTACGGGACGCTCGCGTCGTGGTTGGTCGACGTGATCAACGGGCTGACCGGGCATCTCGACGAGCCGGGCGGAGCGATGTTTCCGAAGGCGATGGCG
>JAYVWH010000635.1:0-4464 GCA_043786265.1 Kofleriaceae bacterium
ATCACCGTCAGCAGGAAGGTCAGTACGACCAGCGTGAGTGCTGCGCCCCACGCACGATCCTGGGCTGCCACGAACGACGAGGTGGCGTTGCCGAAGATCTGGACCGAGAGCGCCGTATTGGCGTCGCTCAACAGGTGCGGGTTGTAGGCGGTGGCAGCGCCGATCGTGAACAGCAGCGGAGCGGTCTCGCCGGCGGCGCGCGCGATCGCGAGGAGGCAGCCGGACAGGATGCCGGGCAGGGCGGCGGGGAGGACGACGGTGAGGATCACGCGACTCTTGCGGGCGCCGAGCGCGAATGCGGCCTCACGCATGTGATCGGGGACCAGGCGCAGCATTTGCTCGGTCGCGCCGATCACGATCGGCAGCATCAGGCAGGCGAGCGCGAGGGCGCCGCCAAACGCGGAGTAGCCGAATCGCATCGTCCACAGTACGTAGACGAACAGGCCCATCACGATCGAGGGCACGCCTGTCATCACCATCGCCATGAACCGCACGACCTTGGCGAACTTCGCCGCGCGACCGTACTCGTGCAGATAGATCGCGCCGAGGATGCCGAGCGGAACGGCGATCAGCGTCGCTCCACCGGCGCACAGCACGGTGCCGAGGATCGCGGGACCCATGCCGGGGCCGGCGCGGCGCGACACCTGGGGAATGGTCTCGGTGAAGAAGGCCGGGAAGTCCTTACCTGCGACGGCAGCGCCGCGCGAGATCAGCGAGTAAAGAATCGCGATCAGCGGGATCGTGATCGCGACAAATGCCGCGATCATGAGGCCGGTCATGAGGTTGTTCTTGATCGTACGCCACGAGGTCCGCGGCTCGAGGCGGAGCGCCAGCATCGGATCGCCCGGATGCCTCACAGGGTACCTCGAGAACGGCGCAGCGACCGCTGGACGATCGCGCTCGACACCAGATTGACCACGATCGTGATCGCGAACAGCAGCAGCGCGAGCGTGATCATCGCCGACTTGTGCAGCTGGTCGGCCTCGCCCCACTCGTTGGCGATGACAGAAGGCATCGAGTTGCCCGGCGCGAATGCGTTGATCGTGATCTGGCCGATCGACGAGCCGATCACGAGCGCAGCGGCGATCGTCTCGCCCATCGCGCGACCGAGGCCGAGCATCACCGCACCGACGAGGCCGCCGTTGCTGTGCGGCAGTACACTCGCGCGGATCATCTCCCAGCGCGTCGCGCCGAGCGCGTAGGCAGCTTCCTTGTCACTCGGCGGCGTGGTCTCGATCACCTCGCGCGAGAGCGACGTGATGATCGGCGTGATCATGATCGAGAGGATGACGCCTGCGGTCATGAACGAGCGACCTTGCGGCGACGGCCCGAAGATCGACTGCAGAACGGGGATTCCGTCGACCGCGGCGTGAATCTTCACGTACAGGTGCTGCAGCGGCTGTGCGAGCACGAGCACGCCCCACAGGCCGTAGACCACCGACGGAATCACCGCGAGCAGGTCGAGCACGTAGACGAGCGGGCGGCGAAGCTTGGGCGACGCCACCTGCGTCACGAACAGCGCGACCGAGAGGCTGATTGGCACCGCGATCGCGAGCGCGATGGCGGCGGTATAGAGCGTGCCCCACAGAAACGGTAAGGCGCCGAACAGGCGGTCACCGGGCGACCACCGGCGCGACGTGAAGTACTCGAGGCCCATCCGGTCGAGGACCGGCCCCATGCGGCCCGACATCTGAAGCGCGATCAGCGCGAGCACCAGCAAGACGACACCGGCGGCACCGACGGCGAGCCATTGGAAGGCTCGGTCGGCCCGGCCGGGCGTCCCGCGGAGATCGGGCTTGGCGCGCGCTTCGGACATCAGCCCTCGATCTTACCGATCGCAGCGATCGCCTTGTCCTGCAGCGCCTTCGGCAGTGGCGCAAAGTCGATCGCCGGGATCAACTTCTGGCCGTCGGTCACCATGAACTTGAAGTAGGCCTTCACGGCGGCGCCCTTCGCCTTGTCGGCGGGCTTGGTGTACGCCATGCACCAGCTCGGCGCCGTGATCGGGTACGTCGCGTCACCGGCTGCGTCGAGCGGCGAGAACGTCAGGTCCTCCTTGACCTCGATTGCCTCACCGGCGGCCTGCGCCGATGCAGCGGTCGGCTCGATGTACTTGCCGGCCTTGTTCTTGACGCTGGCGTACTTGAGGCCCGACGCCTTCGCGTCCGGGAGATCGACGTAGCCGATCGCGCCCTTGGTCGACTTCACGATCTGCGCGACGCCACTGTTGCCGTTACCGGCCTGTGTATCGGCGGGCCACTCGACGGTCGATCCACTCTTGAGCTTCCAGGCCGCGCCGCCCGCGCCTTCGAGGTACTTCGTGAAGTTCTGCGTCGTGCCCGAGCCGTCGGAGCGGTGCGCGACAACGATATCGGTGTCGGGAAGCTTTGCGCCCGGGTTGTCCGCTGCGATCGCGGGGTCATTCCACTTCTTGATGTCGCGCTGGAAGATCTTCGCCGCAGTCTGCGCGGACAGCTGGAGCTTGTCGACGCCATCGATGTTGTAGCTGAGCGTCACGGCGCCGAGCAGGATCGGCACGTAGATGAACTCGCCACCCTTGACCTTGGCCTTCTCCTCATCCTTGTACGCGCCGTCGGTGCAGGCGAAGTCGGTCACCATGTCGGCGAAGTCCTGGCGCCCCTTACCGGAGCCGCCGCCGCCGTAGTTGACCTTCGTGCCGGGGCTGCCCTTGGTGAACGATTCGATCGCCACCTCCTGGAACGCCTTCTGGAACGTCGAGCCGCTACCGTTGATCGTCGCGGCACCCGACGTCGTGGTGGTGGTCGTCGTGACCTTGGGGTCACCCTTGGTTTCGGCGCCGGGGTCCTTCTTGGAGCCACAGCCAGCCAGCGCACACATCGCAACGGTCATTAGAGCGGTTCTCATGGCTGCAAGCTATGCAACCGGTGTTGCGTCCAGGCGGCGATCGTGTGACGGGAGCGTGACGTCCTGGGGATCGGCTTAATTTGCCGGAACGGGCGGGAGTGGGCGGTGGCGCACATCCTGGGCGCTCACCATATAAACGATGTCTTCGGCGAGGTTCTTGACGTGGTCGCCGATTCGCTCGAGGTAGCGGCACACGCTCGTCAGCGGGATCACGCGAGTCACGGTCGCAGCATCGGTCGCGACAAACGCGATCAGCTCCGCGAACAGGCTCGCATTGAGCTTGTCGATCTCCGCATCCGCCTGGATCACGGCGGTCGCGCGCTCTGCGTCGCGCGCGGTGAACGCATCGAGCACCGCATTGAGGTTGCGCTGGACGAGCGTCGCGAGCCGGTGGACATCGCCCTGCGGCTCGAGCGGCGGCATCGGGCTCAGCTCGAGGGCGCGCTTCGCGATGCCGGACGCGAGGTCGCCGATGCGCTCGAGGTCGGTGACGAACTTGAACGCGATCATCACGAGGCGCAGGTCACCGGCGACGGGCTGGCGGGTCGCGAGGATCTGCATCGCGAGCTCGTCGATGTCGGTCTCGTCGCGGTCGATCGCCTGATCGCCGGCCACGACCTCGCGTGCGAGCTCATTGTCCCGATCGGCGAGCGCTTGCATCGCGCGGCGAATCTGTTGCTCGCAACGGCCACCCATCGTGCACAGCCGCTCGCGCAGCGTGCGTAGCTCCTGCTCGAACTCTTTGCTCGTGTGCGAGGCCATCAGGCGTCACCATGCTCCGTGCCTGCGAAGCGATATCCGACGCCACGCAGCGTCTCGATGTATTCGTTCGCTGCCCCGAGCTTCTCGCGCAGGCGCTTGACGTGAGTGTCGACGGTGCGGGTGGTGACGTCGGCATCGATGCCCCACACGTCACGCAG
Source organism: Kofleriaceae bacterium (assembly GCA_043786265.1). Lineage (GTDB taxonomy): Bacteria > Myxococcota_A > Polyangia > Haliangiales > Haliangiaceae > JABFXX01. The sequence goes on from JAYVWH010000635.1 coordinate 3,807, forward strand.
GAGCGTCTCGCGGGTCTGGACCCGTCCGCGACGGGCGACGAATGTGTGGAGCAGGCGGAACTCGAGCGCCGTCAGTGCGATCTCTTCGCTTTCGATCCACGCACGGTGAGCATCGGGGTCGAGCTCGAGCACGCCAAAGCGTAGGCGCGCGGGCCCGGCAACGCCACGCGGCACGCGATGCTTGAGCTGGCTGCGGATGCGCAGCACGAGCTCGCGCACACTGTAAGGCTTGACCATGTAGTCGTCAGCGCCGACCTCGAATCCGACGACGCGGTCGATCTCTTCGCCTTTCGCCGTGCACATGATGATCGGTACGTCGCGCGTCCGCTCCTGTTCGCGCAGGCGCCGGCAAATCTCGGTACCGGCGATGTCGGGTAACATCAGATCGAGCACGATCACGTCCGGCAGGGGATCCGCGGTCGCCGCGGTCAGGCCCTGGCGCCCCGTGTACGCGAGCGCAACTTGGTAGCCCTCGGAGCGCAGGTTGTATTCGAGCGTCGTCGCGAGGTCGACCTCGTCCTCTATCACGAGTACGCGCGCTGTCATTACAGTCTGCGGTACCACGCGGACGGTGACACGACGGTGACGACGCCGTGGCCCGCGGGCAACGTCTCCCAAGCGCCGAGATCGGCCTCACCTGCATGTCGTGACATGTTGC
>JAYVWH010000636.1:0-9212 GCA_043786265.1 Kofleriaceae bacterium
CCGAGGAGCACCGTTGCGCGAAGGCCGCGGCCGAGGTCGCAGCGCTCGACGCCGAGCGTGCTCGCCTCGAAGCGCTCCACGCGCAGTCGATGCTCGAGATGGCGAACAGCCGTGCGCTCGAAGCGGCGAAACAGGTCTCCGAAGTCGAGCGCCACCGCGTTCAGGCCGACCTGTCGGTCGAGATGCGCCGTCGCGACGCTGAGGTCAAGGACCACGAGAACGCGCTCGACGCCACGCATCAGATGCGACTCGCGGAGGTCGAGCGCGTGCTGTCCCAGAGCCGGGTCACTCACGAGCTCGTGACGCAGGGCTTGCCCAAGATCGCCGAAGCGCTGTCACAGACGTTCGGGACCGTGCATTACACACAGATCGGCAACGGTGAGGGCAGCGGTCCGCTCGGTGCTGTGCCCGCCGCCCTGGCCCAGCTCCTCACCATCGCGCGGGCGTTTGGTGTCGAGCTGCCGCCCCGTCGAGAAGATCCGCGAGGCGACGACTGAGCCACCGCGCGCGCGCGCCACAGCGCAGGTCGCCAACCATGCGCCCGGCCTCGCTTTGCCCCGGCACGTCGTTTGCGTCGAGCGCACCCGCGTGCCCACTCGCCTCGCTCTCGCCGTGACCTTCCTGACAGCCTGCAAGCTGTCCAACCAGCACAGCGTGCCCGATGACGCCGACGATGCCGGTGTCGGAACCGATGGCTCGACCCAGGCGACCGACGCCGGAGCCGACGCGATCGACGCGACTCCCGATGCAGGCCCCGACCTCACGGCGCCCTCGCTGGTCGAAGTCTCGCCCGCGCAAGGAAGCGCGTGGCTGCATGCGCCGATTCGGCTCACGTTCGACGAGGACCTCGCGGCCTCGAGTGCCACCAACACGAGCGTGACCGTCACGCTCGCGGGCGAAGCGGTCGCTGCAACGGTCGCCCTCGTGGGCCCACGCACGCTCGCGGTAACCCTGGATCCTGCCGCTCGCGGCGTTGGGGCGCTCGCGGTTCACGTGGCGCCGATCGTCGCGGATCTCGCGGGCAACGTGATGTCCACGCCGGTGGACGTCGCGCTCGGCGTCTCGGCCTGGAACACGGTTGCTGTCGATCGAGGTCCCGCGCTCGGAGAGCCTTCGTATGTCGTGAGCACGGACGGCACGGTCACCGCCGCGTGGCTCGCGAGCACGGCGCTTGGTACGCGCGCGGTCGTCGCAGAGCTGTCGGGCTCGACCTGGCGCAACCTCGGTGACGAGCTCGGCATCGCGGCGCCGTCGTCGGTGTCGCTCGCCCTCGACGGGACGGGGGTACCACTGGTCGCAGTCACCGATCTCGGTGTCGCCCACGTCGCGCGGTGGAATGGCTCGACCTGGGACGAGCTCGCCTCGCCTGGCGATGGTTCGCAGATCGCAATCGCAACTCCCGCTGGTGGTCACGCGACCGTCGCACTCGTCAGCGCCAGCGCTGTGATCGTGCGCGAGCTCATCAACGGTGCGTGGCAGCCGCTCGGCAGCGACATCATGCTCGGTTCTGCCGTCGCAGGTGAGCCCGCGCTGGCGACCCCGGCATCGTCGAAGGCCGTGGTCGGCTGGATCGATGCGAACGCGCAGCTGCGAGTCTACCGGCTAGACAGTGACTGGACGGCGCTCGCGCCGATCGCGGTCAGCGTGGGCTCGCGGATGAACCTCGCGGCCCGCGGCTCGTCGATCGCGATCGCGTACGACGCGAAGGCCGGTTCGTTCGGCGTGCTCGCCGCGATGGCGGGCAGTGGCGCGACTGCGTTCACGCAGCTCGGCAAGCCGCTCGACATCGACATCGCGGGCGATGCTCGCGCACCCGCGATCGCACTCGACGCCAGCGGCATGCCGCTCGTCGCGTGGACGGAGCTCGTCGAGACGGCACAGCGCGGTGCGCTTGCCCGCTGGTCAGGGAGCGCCTGGACGATCGTCGGCGGAACGTCGTGGCTCGCAAACACGACCACGGTTCCCGGCACGTCGCGGATCGCGCTGGCAGCCGGGGATGCGGCCGTCCTCGCTACCGTCGCTGGTGGCAGCATCGAGGTCGCGCGCTTCAATGGCCCGCGCACCGCCGCGCTCGGCCTCGCTTCGCGCGCACCACTCGCCGGCTGTAGCTTCGATCCCGCCGCTCCGCCGGCATTGCTGTCGCAGACGGGCTGCTTCGATCAGAGCGTCGCGAACAAGCCCGTGCCGCATGCGGGCCTGGTTCCGTTCGACGTCAACGCAGAGCTGTGGTCCGATGGTGCGAAGAAGCGCCGCTGGATCGCGCTGGCCGCCGGGCAAACGATGACGCTCGGCAGCAACGGGGCGTACGTCGCTCCCCCTGGCACGTTCATGGTCAAGGAGTTCGCGCTCGAGACCACGCCCGGCAATCCCGCGACGCGCCGCCCGGTCGAGACGCGCATCCTGTTCAACGATGCGACGAATGGCTGGCAGGGCTTCAGCTACCGCTGGAACACGCAGGGCACCGACGCGTCGCTGCAACCGGACACCGCGCAGAACATCGGCTGGACGATGGATGACGGCACGCAGCACGTGCACGTCTATCCGTCGCGCGCTCACTGCCGCTCGTGTCACTACTACGCGAACGGCCCTTTGCTCGGCCTGCGCCCCGAGCAGCTCGCGCGCTGGTACGACTACGACGGCACCATCGCCGATCAGCTCGCGACACTCGTCGCGCTCGGCATCCTCCCGACATCGACGCCGCCTGCGTTCACCGCGCCCCACGACCCCTCGGCGACGCCAGAGCGCCGGATGCGCGGCTACATGGCCGCCAACTGCTCGCACTGCCATAACCCGCAGTACATCTCGATCAAGGATCTGCGGTTCGCCACGCCGCTCGCATCGACGCGCCTGTGCGAGGTGATCACCCCGGGTGATCCGGCGAATTCAATCGTCTACCAAAAAGTAACCTCGCGGCCCGGCATGCCGCCGCTGGGGACCGCCGCGGTCGATCCGCTCGCTCAGCAACTGCTCGGGACCTGGATCAGCGGCATGACCAGCTGCCCCTGACACCGGACCGCCGCAAAGATTAGATCGCGGCGCGAGCTCGGGCGTTTGTACCGACCCGTGCGGACCCTCGCGCTCACCATTCCTCTCCTCTCCGCGCTGATGGCGCCGGCGCTTGCCGACGACGATGACGACGGGCCGGAGTACACGCCGCTCCCGGCGAAGTCGATCGCGTTCGGCGCGTACGGCCACGGCAGCCGTATCGGTGGCCGCTCGGAAGGCGGCTTTGGCCCGACCGTCGAGGTCGCGCTGGGCCGCGGGCGCTGGCAGTACTTCGCGGAGGTGGGCATCGCGACCGCCGGGCTTGACGATTGGACGACGCCGGCACTCAAGACTCGCGTCGACGGGCGGCTGCTCCGCGGCGACCTGGGAGTGCGTTGGATCGCGCGTCAGTTCTCACCCGACTCCTCGGGTGCGCTCGAGATGTTCATGCTCGCCGCGCTCGGGGCTCAGCGCTTCACGTTCGAGAACGACGATCGCCTGACCCGCCCCGAGGTCTCGCTCGGGTTCGGGCTCCAGGGCCGGATGTTCAGCCGCCCTCGCCTCGCATTTCGTCTCGACATTCGCGCGGTGTTCACGCCGAACGACCACGAGAGCGCACTCGTCGCGTGCCGCGGCAACTGCATGATGGAGACGGGCTCGAGCGCCGGCTTCCTGACGGGGATCACGCTCGCATGGTGAAGCTCAGCCTCGCAGCGCTCGTGATCACGGTCGCGCTCCCCTCGCTTGCAGTCGCGCACCCTCCGCCCGAGGGCGATTACGACGAACCGGCGCCGACCGCCGAGCCAGACGACTCGCCCGCGTTCAACATGTTCGGCTTCGCGATGGGCGTGGGTGGGCTGCCGATTCGTGGCGCCGATAACTTGGCGTTCTCGATCGGACTGTCCGTCGAGCACCCCGTGTTCAAGAAGACTCGCGTGTTCGGCGAGTACGACTGGCTGTGGCTGCAGCGCCGCGACCCCCGCGCCGGCGAGATGATGAACAGCGAGCAGATGGTGCCGCGACCCGACGAGCACGGCAGCGGCCATCGAACCTCCCTGGGGCTGCGGCGCGAGCTGATCGGCAAGTCCGGCGGTAGTACGCACGCATTCATCGACGGCGAGCTCGGCGCCAGCATCGCGCTCGTCAACGACAACATGACCGGCGTCGAGGTCCTGCCCGCCGGCTTTGCGGGCATCCGCCTCGGCTATGATTTATATGCCCGCCGCGACGACTCGCCATCAGCGACGTTCGAGACCGGCCTCCTGCTGCGGATCATCGCGCTACGCGACGGTGTCGGGATGTCGTTCGGAGTTGGAATGTACTGGGGCAACTAGAGCCCGTTACCAGGCCTTCAGGTAGCCGATGTTGAAGCGTACCGCGCTGGCGATCGCGACGTAGGTGACGTTGGTGGTGCCGTCCTTGCCGGCCGCCGCCATCGGATCGTGCGTCGTGTACATGTACGTCAGCGACGGGCGCAGGATGCCCGATTTGCCGATGAGGATATTCATGCCCAGGTGCGGTGCAACCGCGATCGCAGTGCCGAGCGGGCTCACGTAGGAGGCGCCGATGCCCATGCCGATGAAGCCCGACATCGTCGGCTTGAACGGAACATGCAGCGACGGTTCGATGAGGGCCGCGACGCTGGTGGCCGAGGCGCCGCCCGCGAACAAGGTCGTGACATCCATCATCGCGGTCATCGCGAAGTTGTCGCCGATGAACTTGCCGATCGAGGGCGTCACGCTGAAGCCTTGGCTGCCCTGCCCGATCGCGAGTCCTGCGGACGCTCCCGCCTCGAACGTGCCCTCGTGGCCATAGCCGGCGATCGGGGCCGCCGATGGAACAACGATCGCGTCGCCGCTGACCACGGGGGCCGGCGCAGCGGGGGCTCCGACGGGGACCGGCGCGTCGTCGGCGGTCGCGACCGAGCTCATCAGGCACGTGGCCAAAGCAGCTGTCATCAGACGCATGCCCTCGATGTCAGCAAACCACGTACCAGGGGGAAGGCACGAGATCACATGGTCATGTCGTCGTCGTCGTCGCGGCGCACGCCCCACGTGCGTGGGCGCACGTGCTCAGCCGCGCGGCCGGACGACCCTGAGCGCGTGCTGCCAGTCGTTGCGCAGAAAGCCCGGGATGCACCACAGGATGCACAGCGACTCGATCGGACGCGCGGCCGCTGCACCGCCAAGGTCGCTCGCCTTGACGAAGCGGCCCGCGGGGACCTTCGCCTGCAGGCGCTCCATCAGCGACTCGTTGGCGTTCGTGAAGTAGCGGATCACGCCGCCATCGGGCGGCTCGCTCCCGATCGGGTTCGTCGTGTCGATGATCGTCTTGTTCGCGAGGTTGTCAGGACCAGCCTGCGCCACGACTTCCTCGGCGACCAGTCCTTTTACAGCGAGCACGATGATGTCGCCCCACGCGGCGGCCTGCGCATACGTCCCCACCGACGCGTCGCCGCTCGCCTTCGCCTTCCACGCGTCGAGCTTCGCGGGCTCGCGCGTCGCTTCTTCATGCGCGGAACGGTAGCACTCCGGTTGGAGACCATGGGACGACCATGCCACGATGCGCGCTCGCGTGAGGACCAAGCCCGCTGTGGAGATCGTCGCTGGGGCCGCGCTCGTCGCGATCCCCACCACGATCGCTGCGCTCGTCAGCGGCGGTCGTGACGCCGGGTTGGGCTGGCTACTCGTGCCGATCTTCCTCGGCTTCGGCCTCATGATCCACGGCGTCGCCCGGCTTCCGCATGATTCGCGCATCGAGGTAAACCCGATCGCACGCATCGTGCTGCCGATCCTGTGCGGCCTCGTGATCCTCGCTGCCTGGTGGGGCGCATCCGCACTCGACATGTTCCCAATTGGAACCGTGCCATCCCCAGACGAAGTCGGCGCCGCGTTTCGTGCAGAGATCTCGAGCGGCCGCCTGCTCACGGATACGATCGCATCGCTGTATCGAGTGTCGTGGGGCTTCGTGACGGCGGTCCTTCTCGCCGTGCCGCTGGGCCTCGTGATCGGTCGCCACGCCGCGACGCGGTACTCGCTGATGCCGCTGATCAACTTCTTCCGCTCGCTGTCGCCGATCGCATGGATCCCGTTCGCGATCATCTGGTTCGGTGTCGGTGATCCGCCGGCGATGTTCATCATCTTCATCGCCGTGTTCTTCCAGGTCGTGCTCGCGACAGCCGCTGCCGCCGGCAGCGTGCCGAGCATCTATTACAAGGTCGCCGAGGACCTCGGCCTCAGCCGTCGCGACGTGCTGTTCCGCATCACGCTGCCGGCGATCCTGCCCCAGCTCGTGACCGCGCTGCGTGTCGCGATCGGCGTTGCATGGATGGTCGTCGTCGCGGCCGAGATGATCGCGGTGCGCAGCGGCCTGGGCTTTCTGATCGTCGACGCGCGCAATGGCCTGCGCATGGACCTCGTCGTGTGCGGCATGATCACGATCGGTGCGATCGGCATCGGCCTCGATTGGCTGTTCGCGCGCCTGACCCGCATCCCGAGCGTGCGGTGGGGATTCGATCGATGAGCGGCGAGATCGTTCTCGCACTCCACGATGTCGGCTTCGACTACGGCGCGCTGACCGTGATCGACAAGCTCACGCTCGAGGTGAAGCGAGACGAGCTTGTGATGTGCGTGGGCCCCTCGGGCTGCGGCAAGTCGACGCTGCTCGGCCTTCTCGGCGGTCACCTGCCACCGACGCGCGGCAAGATCGATCGCAAGGGTGCGAGCCGGACCATCTATCAAGACGGCGGGCTGTTCCCCTGGCTGACCGTGCGCGAGAACATCGCGATGGGAAACCCGCGCAAGGCCGATGAGTGGCTCGAGATCACACGGCTGGCGGACTTCGCAGGCAGCTACCCCCACCAGCTTTCGGGTGGCATGCGCCAGCGCGTCGAGCTCGCACGAGCGCTCGCCGCCGAGACCGATATCCTGCTGATGGACGAGCCGTTCTCCGCACTCGACTACCAGACGCGCAATCGCATGCGACGCGAGCTCGTCGCAACGCTCGCCGAACGGCCGCGCACGGTGGTGTTCGTCACCCACGATATCGAGGAGGCAGTGCAGATCGGCGACCGCGTCGTCGTCCTCGGCACCCGCCCGGCGAGTGTCCGCAAGGAGCTGCCGCTGCCGCCCGGCCGCTCGCGAACCCCCGCTGCGCCCGGCGTGGCCGAGGCAGAGCAGGCGATCATGGAAGAGCTGGGATTGTCATGAGCTACAAGCTGCGCCTCTCGCTGGTCACCATCGCGGTCCTGACGATTCTCACGCTTGCGCACAAGCAGCCGTGGAAGAGCACCGCGATGACAGCCACGGCGACGCTCAACGTCGGTTTCCTTCCGGTGACGTGTCACCTCACCTGCCCCGTCACCGATTTCGCGACGAAGACCACGACGACCGGCACGCGCTTCATCTCGCAGCGGTTCACTGAGTTCCCGACGGTGGTCGAAGCAATCAAGGCAAACAAGCTGCAGGCGACGTTCATGCTCGCGCCGCTCGCGATGGTGCTGCGCGAACAGGGTGTGCCGATCCACATCGTGTATCTCGGCCACCGCGACGGCTCGACCGTGATGGTCGCGAAAAATTCTACGGCGCGGTCGCTGCGCGATCTCAAGGGCAAGACATTCGCGCGGCCTAGCAAGTTCTCGAACCAGTACCTCGTGATCACGAAGCTGATGGAGGACGAGGGCATGCAGCCCGGCGACATCAACTTCGTCGATCTGCCGCCGCCCGACATGCCATCCGCACTGGCCGCTGGTGCGATCGACGCATACTTCGTCGGTGAACCGCATGCGGCGAAGGCCGAGGTCTCGGGAACGGGCCGCGTCCTCTACTACGCGAAGGACATCTGGCCGCGCTTCGTGTCGTGCGTCCTCGTCGTGCGCGACGAGCTGATAAAAGACCATCCGGAGATCGTGCGCGACCTGGTGCGGGGGATCGCCGAGAGCGGCGAGTGGGCCGAGCGCAACCGCCTTCTCGCAGCGAAGGTCGCGGCGCCCTACTTCCACCAGGATCAGAAGCTGCTCGAGTACGTCCTCACGCAGCCGCCCGATCGCGTCAGCTACCGCCACCTCACGCCGACCGACGAGGACCTGTCGATGATCATGAAGTACGCGCTCAAGGCGGGCATTCTGCGCAAGCCGATCGACCTGAGCGATCTCGTCGATCGCCGGTTCATCCCCGCTGATATCCAGCCGGCGATGATCGACGCGAGTCGTTAAGCGTTCGGATCGATCGGCGGGAACGAACCGCCCGTGGACAGCGGCGGCAGGCCCGGAGTCGCGGCAGGACCGTGCGCCGGCGGCGACGGCGGCATTGCGGACTGCGGCGGTGCCGACGAGCCAGGACCGAGGACTTCCTTCACGAACAGCGCCCCGATGCCTCCCCACGCGCCGCAGTAGACGAGAATCGCAGCGACGAACACGCGACCTGCATCGCCGCTCGAACCCTTCGCGAACAGCGCCTGGAAGCCGAACACGAGCGCGGTAAAGCCGAGCAGACCGGTGACGAGCAGGTTGTAGCCGAGGAACAACCGGCGCACGCCCGCGAAGACCTCGTCATTCGTCTTCTTGAGCAGCGCGACGTGCGCACCGAACACGATGCCACCCGGGACGAGAAAGCCAAACGCGGCGCGATAGAAGCTGCCCTTCTCACCGTTGTTCTTGCCGATCACCGTCCAGATCAGCAGGGTGCCGCCGAGCAGCAGGGTCTGAAACGCGAGCAGCTTGAAGTAGTGAAGCGCGACCTTCATCCCGAGCTGCGGGTCCATGTAGGCGTCGCGGTTGGCGCGCCAGCGAGCGACCGGATACAGGATGAGGGGCCCGATCACGAGCAACCACAGCAGCATCGGGATGACGACGAACATCGGCCCGACCATCGACATCATCTCCAGTGGAGACATCCCGTATTTGTCCATTGGGCACCCTAACAGATCGTGGGAACCGTTCTGCCGCTTCGCTGTCACACGGATCGTGCGTCGATGTGCGGTCCTCGCAGTAGCCGTGGTCTGCCTGCCGGTCGCCGCGCGGGCCGATGACGCGGATCCCGACGACATCGATACGACGTCGGCACTTGTCCCGAACGTCGTGATGGCGAACCTGTCCGGTCACACCGTGACCGCGCAGGCGACCTACGAATTCGACGTCGATGGACCGTTGCCGCGCGGCACCCCACGCTCGTTTGCGCTCCCGCACGACGCGGTGGTGACCGGCGCGACTGTTCAGGCGGGCGGGCGCA
>JAYVWH010000637.1:0-4135 GCA_043786265.1 Kofleriaceae bacterium
ATGTCGGCGAACTCTTCGACGCCGAAGAACTCGAGCGCTTGCGACGGTGGGCCGAAGTAGACCAGCTTGCCGCCGACGAGATACACGATGTGATCGCAGACCTTGATGTTCTGCGTCGCGTGGGTGATCAGCACGATCGTGCGTCCGCCGTCGGCGAGGCGCCGCAGCGTGAACATCAGCTTGCGCTCGAGCCCGGGATCGAGGCCCGACGTGGGCTCGTCGAGAAACAGCAGCAATGGATCCGGAAGCAGCTCGCAGGCGATCGACACGCGCTTGCGCTGCCCACCGGAGAGCTGCTCGATGCGCTTGTCGGCATGCGCGCTCATATCGACTTCGTCGAGGACCTTTGCGATGCGGGTCAAGATCTCGGACTCCGCGGTATCGGCGGGGAGTCGCAACCGCGCGGCGTGGTGGAGTGCGCGGCCTACCGTGAGCTGGCGGTGAAGAATGTCGTCCTGCGGCACGTAGCCGACGATCGAGCGATACGCGTCGTAGCCCGCGTACAGGTCGTCGCCGTTGATCGCGATCGTGCCGCCGGTCGCACGCTGAAAGCCACACAGCGCCATCATCAACGTCGATTTCCCGGCGCCGCTCGCACCGACGATCGCGACGAACTCGCATGGCTCGATCGACAGCGACGTCGCATCGAGGAGCACGCGGCCGGGGACCTCGCGCTTGACCCCGCGCACATCGAGCCGGATCGCACCGCGCTGGTCGTATGAGTCGAGGCTGTCGCCGTCGTAGGTCAGCCGGAACGTGCCGATCTGCACGACATCGCCCGCAGCAAGCGTTCGCGCGCCCGCGACGCGCGTGCCGTTGATCCACGTGCCGTGCCGCGAACCGAGGTCGCGCAGCACGTGGTGGTCGCCTTCCCAGGCTAGCTCGGCATGCTTGCGTGCGACGAGCGGCTGGTCGAGCAGGATGTCGCAGTCCGCGCGCCCGATCGACATCACGCGTCCACCGGGCGGCGTCGCGAAGTGCTGGACTGGCGCGATCCGTGGCGCGAGCGGATTGCGATACACGAGCGTGACGAGGCTCGCCGTCGCCTTGTCGGGCAACCGCACGACATCGCCGTCGTGCAGCACCGCGTCGCGGACCGGGGCGCCGCCGAGGAGCACGTCGCCGTCGATCGCGAGCACGTGATGCGCGCCGGCGATCATCTCCAGCCGCGCGTGGTGCGCCGCGACCCAGGGTGCGCCGAGTGTGATCGTTGCGTCACTCGCGCGTCCGATCGTAATCGGACCGTCCCCGAGCGCAACGACGCGCGTACCGCTCGCATCCTGGATCTCGAAGCATGTCTCGCTCAAGCAGGCCGACAGTAGCGCAGCGCAGCCCAGCACGCGTGCCCACTGCGCGCGTGAGCACGTACCCTTTGCTGCGATCCCGTGCAGTTGCGCAACTGGCACGCGCAATGCTGTTTACCCACGCAGGAGGACATCTCATGCGTCGACTTCTTATGGCTCTCGCGCTCGGCTCGGCCACGCTCGCGGCGGGTTGTGCCGGCACCGCCACCTACGGCGTCTCGGCCCAGTACTCGGAGCCGGAGCTCGCGTACATCAGCCCTGGTGTCTACGCGGTAGCCGACTACAACGAGCCGGTGTTCTACACGAATAATGCTTACTGGCGTTACAACAACGGCGTCTGGTACTCGTCGACCCGCTACAACGGTGGCTGGCGCTACTCGACGGCGCCTCGCGCGCTCGTGACGATCGAACGTCCGTACGCGTACGTTCGTTACCGTCCTCAGGTCCGTTACCAGGCGCGCGCAGATGGTCGCGTCTACGTCCGCGATCATCGCGGCAATCGCGGTCGCCGCTACTAACACCGCAAACGTGCCGCTGTCGTGGTGTGCACCAACGCCCCGGCAGCGGTTTTGCGTACGAGCGTGATGTTACGCTTGCCTGTGTCACTCCGCTCAGGCTTGCTGGTGTTGTTAGCGGTGTTGTGCGTGTGGTCGGGTGCCGGCGCTTCGCCAAATGTCACCGTCGACGCGGGCGCGCAGGTCACGAACGTCGAAGGCGGCAAGAAGGCCCGCGTCACGATCAATCGCGGCAAGAAGATCGGCCTGCGGATGGGCGATCAAGGCGGGCTGTTCAAGCTTCGCAAGAACGGAGCTGGTGCCGCCGTTGATCTGGACGTGAGGCTCGCGATCGGTAAGGTCGTCGAGCTCAAAGACGACTCCGCGACGCTCGCGCTCGACGCGATCGCCGAAACCGTATCCGTCGACGACTACTTCGCGTTCGAGATCAGCGTATCCCCGCTGCTGGCCGAGTCGCCGCTGTTTCGCGTGGTGGCGATGGGCGTCAACCTGCGTGCGCAGAGAGACGACGTGTTGTTCACCACCGCCGAGGCGATGATTGCCGAGCCGTCTGATGCAACGCTCAATCGGGCGCTCGATGCCGCGATCACCGACGTCAAGTCGCTGAGAGACACCGTCGTCGAGAAGCTGAAGGGCAAGATCCAGCAAGGCCAGCATCACGGCAAGACCGCCGGGCAGGTCGTCGACGAGCTCGATCGCGCCCAGCTCGTCGAGTTCCTGCTGTACGTCGAGGCATACCCTCAGAGGTACCTCGCGCACCGCTGGGCGGTCCCCGAGATCTATTTCACCTGGGTGATCAGCGGCACTCCGAGTGGCGAGCGAGAACTGCGGTGGCGAAGGATCGGCAAGCTCTACAACACGGGCGCCGACCTGATGACGGCGGGCAAGCTCGACGAGGCACGTAAGGTCTACGAGACGGTGCTCAAGACTGTCCCCGACCATGAGGAAGCGACCCGGCAGATCAAGCGGCTCGACCAGGTCCAGGTCTACTACCGCACCGTCGCCTCGGACCCCGACGACACCGCGACGCGCTTCCAGCTCGCGACCGACCTGCACGGCCTCGGCGCCATCAACCTGGCGATGGCGCAGCTCGAGCCGCTCGAGAAGCGCAAGTACGACCCGTTCGCGACGACCCGTCTGCGCGCGTATCTGTACGTGCGCCTCGAGCGCTTCAAGGAAGCCGACGCGGTCCTTACCAAGCTCAAGACCGGTGCTCACAAGGACGACGAGAATCTCGCCCGCTGGATCGCGTTTGCGCGCGCGAATGCGAAGATCAAGAACGCGCCCAAAGACGCGGCTGGTTACTTGGAGCTCGGCGGCGTCCAGACGCACGAGCGGGCATGGGACGCGGCGATCTCCGCGTATCGCAAGGCGCTCGCTGCGCCGAACGTGACCCCGACGCAAACCGAGATCGCGAAGGTCGCCCAGGAGCAGCTCGCCGTGCGCAAGGAAGCGAGCAAGCTCAGCGACTGGGCGAAGGACTACATCAAACAGCACGAGATCAAGAAGGCGCGGGACGGCGCGCTGCAGGCGCACAAACTGTACGACCAGCTCAAGGATGACAAGGCATCGGCTGAGATGCTCGACGAGCTTGCAAACCTCGCCCGCACGTCGAGTGAGGAAGAGCTGGCCCTCGAGATTCACCTCACTCGAGTCGACCAGCAGCACGACAGCATGAGCGCACAGGCTGCTCTCGCATTTGCGTTCCTCGGTTTTGACCGTCTCGACGAAGCCGAGAAAGCCGCCAAGGAGAGCCTGACCAAGAAGGGGAACGGGGCCTATTCCAATTTGATCCTCGCGTACATCGCGCAGACCCGCGGCGATCTCGCGGCGATGGAGAAGCTCGCCGAGAAGTCGCAAGCAGCAAGCCCGAAGTATCAGTGGCCGATGCTGCTGCTCGCGCGCGCCGCGGCAGCGCGAGGTGAATGGGACGACGCGCTCGTTCATGCCAAGGCGGCGCTCGACATCGACAGCGAAAGCAACGAGATCCGGCTGACCCATCTCGCGGTTCATCGCGGGCTCGCGGCGACGCAGGGACTGCAGGGCACGCCGTCATCAGCTCACGAGCGGCTGCGCCTCGTGCGCGCGCTCGCGGACCTCGGCCTCATCAAGCGAGCGACCGAGGAGCTCGGCAAGCTGCCCGCAGATGGTGACTGGCGGCGTGACGGATGGTGGGCGATCGCGAATTCGGTCGACCAGCGCGTGTCGCTCGCGGATCGCCTTTCGGCAGCGCACAACGCGAAGGTCACCGCCAAGATCAAGCGGTTCGTAGTGGAGCAGCTGGACCTGCGCACAAAGCTGCGCGCAAATCCCAAG
>JAYVWH010000638.1:0-1800 GCA_043786265.1 Kofleriaceae bacterium
TCGCGACCCTGGGGCGCGGCCTCCTGGACCAAGCACGAGGGTTGCTTCGTGTCGGTATCGCGGTCATGCGCGAAGTAGGCGACCTTCGTCACGCCACACTGTTTCTCGCACATGCCGCAGCCGCATCGGCGATCGTGGGCGGTGCAGAGGAAGCCGTTGCCGAGATCGCGGATGCCGATGCCACCCTCGCTGCATGTCGGGATCCGCAGATCACGGCGGTGGTCGCGGCGATGCACGGAGTCGTTGACGTTGCGCTCGCGCGTAGAGCCGACACGCTGGGAGACGCCCAGCGTGCCGCGACCCTCCGCGGGAGCGCTCGGCGGACGCTCGAGCCCGGCGGCACGGGCGAACCGAGCCTCGCCGCGGGTTCGGCGGATGTCCGGCTGGCGTTTCGGCTGCTCCGCGACGTGATCACGCGTGATGAGCGAGAGCCGAGCCACACGACGTGGCTCGTGCACGATTCTGGCGCCTGGTTCCAGGCTCCTGGATCGCTCAAGATCGAGTGCCAACCGCACCGTGCAGTGACCGCGATTCTCGCGGAGTTGGCCCGAGGAAGGCTGCGCGACCCGGGCCGGGCGATCTCTCGCGCTCAGCTCGTCGAAGCAGCCTGGCCTGGCGAACGGATCATCGACTCTGCCGCTCGAAACCGGGTCAACGTCGCACTGTCGACACTGCGAGGTCTCGGACTTCGCACGTTGCTCCGGACCACGCGCGACGGACACATGCTCGATGCCGAAGTGCCGCTGCGCCTGATCGCCAACGATGAGACGTGACCGGGCGCGCCGAACGTTGATCAGCGAGCGTGCTGGGGTTGTGGGCCAGTGGCGAACGTCGTCTTAACTCTAGCCGACGAAGTAGGGCCGACGTGCCGACACAGGAGGATCGAGCGCCCCAAACAGGCGAGCCATCGCATTTGCAGACAATGCATTGCCTCACGATCGCACAAGCGGTCGTGGTCTCCGCGCATCTGATCCCGGGTGGGTACGAGCCCGCGCCTGAAAGTCGGAAAGACGATGTACAGGCGTGACTAGATTCGCGGATACGCAGCTAGCCCCGTTCGTGGCTAGCATGGGTGCCATGCTCGCATCATCAGCGTC
This sequence comes from Kofleriaceae bacterium, assembly GCA_043786265.1. Taxonomy (GTDB): domain Bacteria; phylum Myxococcota_A; class Polyangia; order Haliangiales; family Haliangiaceae; genus JABFXX01. The sequence goes on from JAYVWH010000638.1 coordinate 1,098, forward strand.
GAGGTGGGTCCTGATCGGCAGCGTGCTCGCGAGCCTTGTGCTCGGCGCGGTGGGCGGGGCGATGGTGACGCGGAGGTGTGGCGCATCGGCGACAAAGGTCGACGACGACCAGCCGGTGCGCGACCTCGCCCACCACCTCGTCACGCACGAGCTCGACAAAGCGAAGCGCGACCTCGATCGGATCCCGACGGACTCGATCTACAAGGCGACCGGGCAGGCAGCGTATGACGATGCGGTACGCACCCTCGCCGTCGCGCCAGTCGCCGCGGTCGCCCCGGTTGCCGTGGCTGCCCCGCCGTGCGATGCCGATGCGCTGCGCCAGAAGGGCGAAGACCACCTTCAGACCGGCATGGATGCCGCCGCACTGGCCGCGTTCGAGGCCTCGATGAAGTGCCGGCCCGACGGCGCTGTGATGCGGTTCGCCTTCATGGCGGCGTGCCGCTCGAAGAACGCCGGCAAGGCCAAGTATTACTATCCGAAGCTGCCCGCAGCAACCACCACGGGCATCGTCCAGATCTGCATCCGCAACGGCGTCTCTCTCCCTATCCCGTGACCTGACGCATGGCGGTCGCGCCGGGCTACGCGTCGGTCGATGCGAGGTCCTGACCAAGCTCGGTCAGGATGGCTTTGGCATCCTTTACGTCGGCCGCGATACCGAGCTCGATCGCGACGTCGCGGTAGCAGTGACTTCGTTCGCCGACAT
>JAYVWH010000639.1:0-3473 GCA_043786265.1 Kofleriaceae bacterium
CCGCTGACGGCGAGCGGCCAGGGAGTCACGCGCGTCTTCGAAGAATCGACGGCGAGCGTCCTCGAGCTGATCCGCACCCTCGAGCATGCGACGGAGCGCGACCAAGTGATAGCGGTGATGATCGCGCACCTGTCCGAGACCCATCAACGCGCCGGGTTCTTCGCAGCCCGTAGTGGGGAGCTGTCGCTGTTCGCGATCATCCCGCGCGTTCCGAAGATGCCGGCAGCCGCGCTCCGTCTCGATCGCGCGTCGACGCTGCAGGATGTCGTCGGGACGCGCCTGCCGTATCGCGGACCAATGCACGACGACGCGAGCCGAGTCTTCCTCCAGTCGACGCTCGGTGCGTGCCCGCCCGAGCTGTTGCTTGTACCGATCTCGGTGCGCGAGCGCATCGTCGGCGTGCTGTTCGGCGATCATCGGGTGCGCCACACGTTCGACGATCAGCTCGCGCTTGCTGCCCGCGCCGCCGGCATGGCGCTCGAGCGCATCCTCAAGGCCAGGCGCGGCTAATCTTCGTCGCGCGGCAACCGCTCGCGCGGCACGGTGAGCTCTTCATCGCTCGGCCGCACGGACAGCGCGTTGTGCGGCTCGGTGAGCAGGTCGTCGGACGAGTCGCGCGCGATCGGAATCGGCGTGAGTCGAGTGGCGGGTGAATCGCGCGGCATCGGCGACATCCGGACGATCGGCGTGTCGCGCTGCACTGGCTCCTCGACGAGGTCATCACCGAGCCCCGTGACCTCCTCGAGCTTGCGCAGCTGGTCCGTACGGACCTTCGGCAGCTGCCGCGTGTCGACCTCTGCGGCCAGGTCGATCAACTCCGCACCGCCTTCGGCGCTGCTGCGCGGGCCGGCAAAGCCTGCCCTTGCGCTGGTGCTCGTCGGTGCGCCATCGCCAGGCAGCGGCGTGCGGTCGCCCGGCTGCAACGGCAAGTGGAGGTCGCTCTCGGACAGCCGATACTTCTGCGACGTCGGATCCATCACGTGATGCGGGATGGGTCGCGGCAGCGGCGTCTCGTCGAGCGAGGATCGGCGCGCCGGCACCGACGGCCGCTCCGCGGGTGGCAACGTGACAACGGCCGGTGGCGGCGGCAGCAGGGTCGCGAGCAGGCCCTGGCAGGCGTCGGCGGGCGCGATCTCGAGGATGCTGCGACAGACGGATATCGCCTGCTGGGTGCGGCCTTGGTCCCGATACGCGAGCGCTACGGCGCGGTAGTGCTCGACCGCTTCGACGCTGCGCCCGGCCTCGCGCATGAGGCCCGCGACCTGTACCCGGAGCCCGAGGTTGGCCGGCTCCTTCTCGAGCCGCTTCTCGAGCTCCCTCAGCTTCACGATGGCGTCAGGGACACCTGGGCCTTGAAGGTCATCGCCGGCGAGTTCTGCGGCAGCGCCCATTTGCTGGACACACCCTTGATGCACGCGTCGAAGACATCGCCGAGCGACGGCGAGAAGCTCGAGCTCTGAAATGCACCCGCCTGGGAGAAGCTGGCCGACACGGTGAGCGTGACCGTACGTCCCTGCAGACCCTGGTTCTTCTTGAGCGCCTGCTCGTAACACTTCTGGATCGCGCCGCGAGACTTGGCCACGACGTCGAGGAACTCCTTCGACGCGGCTGCGGCCGCCTTGTCATCCATCGGGTGCGGGTTACCGGCGGTGGTCGTGGCGTTGGACTTGACCGTGAGCGCATTGCCCTCGATCGCGATCACGATCTCGCCGCCGGCGGGCTTTGAGCGCGCCGCTTCTTCCTGCAGCGCGGTGATCAACTTGTTCTTCTCGTCGAGCGTCTTCTTGCAGACGTCGAGCGCAGTGAGCGTGTCGGGGTTGTCCTTGACGACCGTTTCGCCCTTGCAGCCGCCGAACAGGAAAATGACCGCAAGTCCCAGGTAGATCGAATTCCGCGTCATTGCTAACTATCTTTCTCTCTGGAGCCTACGGGCACTGAATGAAGGATGCCAGGGCGCTCTATGAGCTCGCGAATAATCTGGCCGCCGATCACGTGCTGCACGACGACGCGTTCAACACGGGTTTCGTCCATCCGATTATACAGCGCGGTCACGCCGCGCGGGCCCGGCAGGGTCGCAAAGCCGGTGCCGAGCGTGGCGGCCGGCTGATCCGCGACCAACTCGCGTACGAGCACGTTGGGGCCTTGCGTACAGCGGCCAAAACAGCTCTGCCAGGTCAGCTCTGCGCGCTCGCGCGCACCATGGGCTTCCAGGACCGACTTGAAGACGTCATGCAGCGCGGCGGAGCCCCGCCGATCGCCACACTCGGGGCCGCGGCAGATAATGACGCGAAATCGGCGCGGTGGGACCAACGGACCCCCAGCGTACCTTCGCCCCCAGGCCTTGGCCAGCCTGGGCGCACCCCCGAGGGTCAGTCCTTCGCGAGCGCGTCCTTGATCACGTCGGCGAGCCCCTGCTTGGTCCGGGGGTCGGCAGCGACCTGCCGCAGCAGCTCGCGCTGCATCGGGCCTGCATTGACCTGGACCGCAGCGACGATCGCCTGCTGCCAACCGGCGTCGGTGCCAAGGTCGTCATCCGCGTGATAGAGCAGCAAATGTGACGACAGCGAGGCCCGTTCTGCCCCGCCACCGATCGCCGACATCGCGTCGATAACCGCGACGAGATCGCTTGCCTGGGTCGCAGGGTCATCCAGGTGGCTCTGGAGCGCGATCAGCGCGGCCGCCACGTGTGCCGGATCGAGCTTGGTGCCGCGCAGTGCACCGATCGCCCTGAGCACGGGCGTTAGTGCTTCAGGCTCCGTCTTGGCGATGTAGTCGTAGTGAACGCGTAGCTGCGCCGTGAGGACCGGCAATGCGGCGGGGTCCTTGCGCAGCGCCAGCATCTCCACGACCGTGTCCTTGAGCTTTTGCGGAGCGCGCTTGTCCGCCAGGACGGCGAGCAACTCCTTGGTGACATCGGCGCCGGGCAGCTTCGCAAGGGTCGCCACGGCGAGCTCCTTGACCTTGTCGAAGCGCGCATCGCGGTCGCGTGCGATCGCGACGAGCGCGGTGACCGTCTCGACCTTGCTACCCTCGCCCGTCGGCGCCCAGCCATCGGCATCGAACGTGGCGCCGAGCACCTGCGCGGTCGTACCGAGATTCCTCTGCGCACGCACCGCGCCCGTCCGTGGATCGATCGCGACGATCTCGCCGGTGGCGGACACGCCCAGGATCACGTTGCCGGTGTGCTCACTCGCGACGATCTCGACGCGTGGGTTCTGGTACGCCCACACGATGTCGCCCGCGAGGTTGAAGCCGAACACGTAGCGGAAGTAGTGCACCGCGTAGGTGTCGTTCGTGAACTTCATCGGACCATCGTCCGTCGGCGTGCTCGACCACAGCACCCGCGCACGATCCGCGGCCGTGAAGCTCGACTGGACCGAGTCGTACAGGTCGATGCCGTAGCTCGTGCGATCGAGCTGGGGCGGAACCTTTGCCTGGCCGTACGTAGCTTCGGCGCGCTTGCCCGTCGCGGC
>JAYVWH010000640.1:0-2812 GCA_043786265.1 Kofleriaceae bacterium
CGTGAGCGCGTTCTCGTTCGAGGACATTCGCGATATCTGGCGGTATCGCGAGCTGATGTGGACGCTCGGCCTGCGCGACGTGAAGGTTCGCTACAAGCAAGCAGCCCTCGGGGTCGTGTGGGCGCTTGCACAACCGCTGTCGCAGATGATCATTTTCACGGTGCTGTTCAATCGGCTCGCGAAGATCGATTCGGGCTCGACCCTGCCATATCCGCTGTTTGCGTTCGCGGGCCTCGTGCCCTGGACGCTGTTCTCGAACGGACTATCGAGCGCAAGCGACAGCCTGGTCGCCAGCTCCGACCTCGTCACCAAGGTCTACTTCCCTCGTGTGGTGCTGCCGTTCGCTGCGATCATCCCGGCGCTCGTCGACTTCGCGATCGGCTTCGTCCTGCTGGCCGCGCTTCTGTTCGCGTGGGGAGTCACGCCGCGCGTCTCGTGGTTGCTCGCGCTACCGATCGGACTGTTGCCCGCTGTGTTAGCCGCGTCACTCGGCCTGTGGACCTCGGCGATCAACCTGCGGTTCCGCGACGTCAGATACGCACTCCCCTTCGTCTTCCAGACCCTCATCTACGTGTCGCCGGTGTTCTACCCGACACGGATCGTGCCCGAACAATACCGCTTCCTCCTCGATCTCAATCCGATGACTGCCATCCTCGAGTCGTTCCGTGCCGCATTGTCGGGCGCAGACATCCCGTGGGAGCGGCTCGGCGTCGCGACCCTCATCATCGCGGTCGTCGGAGCGGCCGGGTTCGCCAACTTCAAGCGTCTCGAGCAGACGTTCGCGGACCGGATATGACCAAGCCGATCGTCGAGGTTCGCGGCGTCGCCAAGCAGTTCAAGCTGGGCGGCCCGGGCTTGCGATACGGCTCGCTGCGCGAAATATTTGGGAGCACTGCGCTTGCGCCGCTGCGCTGGGTGGGGCTGCGCCCTACAGCAAAGGAGCCCGCCCCGTTCTGGGCGCTCAAGGACATCAATTTCGATGTCGCGCCGGGCGAGGTGGTCGGCATCATTGGCCACAACGGCGCGGGCAAGTCCACGTTACTCAAGATCCTCGCGCGGATCACGCGCCCGACGCTCGGTCAGATCCGCATGCGCGGCAACGTGGCCGCGCTTCTCGAGGTGGGCACGGGCTTCCATCCCGAGCTGACGGGCCGCGAAAACGTATTCCTCAATAGCGCGATCATGGGGCTGCGCCGGGCCGAGGTCATCGCTAAGTTCGACGAGATCGTGGCGTTCGCCGAAGTAGAGAAGTTCATCGACACGCCCGTGAAACGCTACTCGAGTGGGATGCGCGTGCGGCTCGCATTCGCAGTCGCGGCGCACCTGCAGCCGGAGATCCTGATTGTCGACGAAGTGCTCGCGGTCGGTGACGCGTCGTTCCAGAAGAAGTGCCTCAATAAGATGGAGGGCGTTGCGGCGGCCGGCCGCACGGTGCTGTTCGTGAGCCACAACATGGCGGCAGTCACCCGGCTGTGTAGTCGCGGGGTGTTGCTCCGCCAAGGCCAGGTCGTCGCCGATGCCCCGGTGGCCAAGGTCGTTGCCACTTACGTCGGCGGTGCGTTCGGCGAGACGCCCACGGCCGTCGACTTCACCAAGCGCGAGCGCGTCCCGGGCTCCGAGGACGTTCGGCTGCTCGCGGCGCGCATCACGAGTGATTCGCTCGACCAAGGCGTGGTGGACATTCGCCAACCGGTCCGCATCGAGATGGATTATGAGGTGCTGCAGGAGCGCCGTCAGATTGCCCCGAACGTTCACGTGTATACCGACGAGGGCCATTGCGCGTTCGTCGCGAGCGACGCCTTGACGCTGGAGAGTCGGCGACCGAAGAAGCCAGGGCGTTATCGGGTCGCGGCCGAGATTCCCGGCAACTTTCTGTCCGAGGGGATGATGTCGGTCGACGTCGCACTGTCCTCTTTCGATCCTGTCATCGTGCACGCACACGAGCGTGGAATTCTGACGTTCCAGGTCGTCGACCCTGGAGAGGGAGACTCGGCGCGCGGCAACTACGCGGGACCGATTCCTGGCGTAGTGCGCCCGCTTCTCAAGTGGACCACGCAGCCGCTAGTATGATCGTGCTCGAAAGATCGGATCCGTACGCATGAAGCTCTTGGTTACAGGAGCGACTGGATTCGTCGGCCGCACGCTCGTTCCCGTGCTGTTGGAGCGGGGACACACCGTCACCGCTATCGTGCGAAACCGAGCCACGTTTTCTCGGATGCCGTGGTCGTCGCGTGTTGCGTTCCTGCACTTCGATATTCACGGGCAACAGCCGCTTCCCGCCATCGGGGGCCATGACGCCGCCATCCACCTCGCGTGGAGTGGCCTGCCGAACTACACTGCTCTCTTTCACTTCGAAGAGAACCTTCCTGCTGATTATCGCTTCTTGAAGCAGGCCGTGGCCGCCGGCATTGGTCAGATTCTGGTAACCGGGACCTGTCTCGAGTATGGAAGCCAATCTGGCCCCCTCTCCGAGGGCTCGCCTGCAATTGCTGACACACCGTATGGCCTCGCGAAGGATGTCTTGAGGCGGTTTCTCGAGCAGCTCCAGCGAACCTGCTCGTTCACGTTACAGTGGGCGCGTCTCTTCTACATGTTTGGCGAAGGGCAGAATCCCAAGAGCCTGCTCGCGCAGCTCGACCGCGCGATCGATGATGGGGACGCTACGTTCGACATGTCGGCGGGAGAGCAACTCAGGGACTATCTCCCGATCGAAGGTGTTGCCATCCGTCTCGCCACCCTCATCGAACATCGCGAGCTCGACGGCATCACCAATATTTGCAGTGGCATACCGGTGTCGGTTCGACGCCTGGTC
>JAYVWH010000641.1:0-4819 GCA_043786265.1 Kofleriaceae bacterium
CCACGTCGGGGCTCCAGGATCGGGCGCTCGAGTCCGCGACTCCGCGAGGCCGGCAGAGCCGCTTCTTGCGATCAGCTCGAAGCGGGCTTCTGCGACCGATAGAACACGGTCAAGGCGATGCAGTGGAAGGCGGCATCGCTCGACTGCGTAACGACGATCTCGGTAACCTCGTTGCTCGGATTGTCGGCAATCCACGCGGTCACCTTGTCACCGAGAAGCTGGCGATCGTTGAACAGTGTCGCCGAGAAAACTTTTATGCCGTTGAACGGCGTCTGCGGGCGGAGCACAACACGTCCCTCAGCGCGGTTTTGGATCATTACTGTAAATAGCAGGTCGCGGCCCTCCGGCGTAGGTCGCGGCGTCGAAACGCTGCGTTTCGGCGCCGCAGTGGGTGGCGTTACACTCACGACATGCGAGTCGTGGTGTGGGCGGCGGTTCTCAGCGCGTGCTGGAGAGGCCGGGAGCCCGATCCGGCGACTTCTCCTATCGAGAACACCGCCTCACCGGGCGCACCGATTGCGCACCGGTCGGAGCGCTGGGTCGGCGTGGGCCGCCAGTTTGACGACAATAGCACCTGGGACATGGTGTTGACGCTCGACCCCTCCGCCCAGGTCGGAGACGACCTCGGCACGATCAACTACCCAGGGCTCAGCTGCAGCGGCCGTGTCGTACGTGAACCCGACGACGGGGATGCACTGGTCGGACGGGAGCGCATCACCGAAGATCCGGATCACCACTGCATCGATGGCGGCGCCATGGTCATTCCGCGAGCCCGCGGCGCGACGTTCGAATGGCGGTGGCGCCATCCGACGGGCGAGGACGGCGCCGAGGCGACCCTGTCGCGCGATTAACGCGCGGGCTTTGCGGCGCACAAACCGGCGACACAGGCCGCATGCATCCCGGGCATCGCGCATCCGATCGGCGGACACATCGGCGCCGGATCGCGCTCGCACCATGCATGAAAGCGCGTCAACCACGAGGTGGTCACGGCGTGGTCGGTGCAGCCTGGACAACACGCGTACGTACGCGGCGCGGAATCGATCAGCTCGTCGGAGGTGAGAGCGCAGTCGGCATCGACCGAACACGTCGTCTCGACCGGCGGCGGCACGCGGGTCCCAGGACCCGCAGCATCTGCGCTCGCGGCCGCAGCAGATCCTGACGTTGTGAAGGGCCGGCTCGTCGGCGTGGCCGAGCCGGGCGTTCGCGAATTTGCGCCAAGGCCCGTCGACGGCGGGACGCTCGTCGAGCACGCAATCAGCGCAGCGCACGTGACGACAACGACGATGAACGCGCGAAGCACGTGCCTACTCTTCGGGCGCGGTGCCGCAACCACTACAGAACTTCGCTCCCGCCGCGAGCTGCCCGCCGCACCCACTGCAGAACTTCTTCTGGGCACCCGCGCCCGCGACGGCGGCCTTGCCGCATCCCGCGCAGAACTTCGCCCCCGGTGCTAGCCGCGCCTTGCAGTGCGGGCAGGCCGACACCATCTGCGCTTTGACATCGACATCCTCGACGAGATCAACGGCGCGCATCTTTTCGGCGACCTGCTCCGACGCGATGTGAGCCTGGTGATGTGCGGCTTCCTCGGCGAGATCGGGCGCGCATGCTTCGCACAGACTCCGCGACTCGTTCCAGCAGACGTCCGGGCAGACCCAGTTGCCGCAGCGAGTGCACTGGTGAAACTTCGGCTTGATCTCCTCGATCGCTTTCTTGAAGGCACCATCCCAGGCGGAGCCGCGCAGACCATCCTTGAGGTGATCGGCGGCGTCACCGGCGCCCCACAGAGCGCTGCCGCCGAACAACGAGCCGAGGCCTCTGGCGATCTTTGACCCGACGCCCAGCGCACTCGCCTGGAAGGTCGACCGATAGCCATTGCCGCACTTGTCGCAAGCGAACTCGAACTGGTAGCCGGTGTCGTTGCTGTGATCGTTGTAGTTACGGGTGAATGCCTGAGCGCCCATGAGGAGGCCACGATAGCGCAACAACCGGCCGAAATGACTCCTTGAAACTCTCTCTTGCGCGGCCAGGAGGGTCCGTGGCACCACACGCCCATGGTGGAACGTGGTTCGGTCCTCGCGGCACTGGCCGTCGTCGCGTGTGGTGCCCTCCTATCGATCGCCAATGCGCAACCCGCGGCGAAGGCGCCGGCGGCGAGCAAGCAGCCACTGCTGCCGACGGGCGCGACCGAGGTGATGAAGCTCACCGCCGAGGCCGGCTTCGTCGACGACGTGATCGCATACGACAACGCGCGCATCGCCTATATCGTCGCCGACACGTCCACCAAGGCCGAGCTCCACGTCGTGCAGTTTGGCTGCACGAAGTGCATCGCGCAGAAGCAGGAGATCACGGTCGATCTCTCACCGGTCACGCTGCGCCCCGTGGCACTTCGCCTCGTCGGTCAGCGCGCTTTCGTGATCGGCGCGACGGAGGATGGCAACCAGGTCGCCGCACTTGTCGATCTGAGCAAGAAGGCGGCAACCAGCTTTTACAAGCTTGGCCCGGCCGCCCACATCACTCTCGTGAACTACGGCGGCGCGGTGCGCGTTGCCGTGCACAAGACCAGCGCAACGAAGACGGGCGTGAAGCACGACCTCGAGTTGATCGCACTCGAGACCGGCAAGCGCGTCTCCGCCGGCAAGGCGTTCGAGCTCGAGAAGGACTTCAACAAGAAGCTCGATTTCCACGTCAACCACTGGAGCGAGGGCTGGACCCGCGTAACCGGCTTCAAGGGCGGCGAGTGGAACAAGAAGGACAACCAGCGCTCGCCCGACACCGAGGCGACGTATGACCTCGTCGCCGGCAAGTTCGTCGACAACAAGCAGATCACGAACGTGGTCGAGCAGCGCAAGGGCTTCCAGACGCTCGCCGACGCTGGCGGCCAGCTCGACTTCGTCCGCATGGCCTGGGACAACGGCTCGATCCACGTGTGGTCGCACGGCGTGCAGCGCGCGGTCGACATCGACCAGCCACTGACGAGCTACGACGCGAAGTCGCTCCAGGGCATCGTCAACGCCGACGGCTCGGCATGGCTCGTCATCAAGGTCGATCCGGTCAATGCCGAGGCCGTCGCTCGCAAGAAGGCCGATCCCGAGTACCTCGACATCTTCCGCGTCAACGCGGGCGAGACCAAGGCGACGCGGAAGGCACGCTTGCCGGCCAAGGACCTCCGCTTCAAGTTCGGCACCGTCGACGGCGCGCCAGCGGGCGAGACCTACGTGTGGCTGCTCGAGCGCTCGACTGGCTTTGATCGCGGCGGCCGCAACATCACGATCTTCAAGCTTCAGTGACGTAGGCGGTGCAGGAGCGCGCGCGCCGGCACTGCGTGCGCCTCTAGACGCGGCCGGCGATCGTACGCAAGCGCGAGCTCGGCGCCGACGTGTGCATTGTGCTTCGCGAGCGCACGGTTCGCGCGGATCGACGCACCACCGGTGACATCGGCGAGCCGCGCCAGCAGATATGGCGTGAGCCGCTTGCCCGTGATGCCCAGCTTCGCCGCATCGCGAAGCGCGAGCTCGATTGCCTCGGCGATCACGGCCTCGTCGAGCGAAGCCTCCGCGGGAATCGCATTGGCGACGAGCACACCGCCACCACCGAGGTCATCCCAGTGCGTGCGCAAGATCGACGCGAGCTCCTCGGGCGTCCCCGCGAAGTGATCGAGGCGCAGCCCCGAGCGCACGGTGTAGAACGCCGGAAGCTCGTCGGTGCGATAGCCGACCACGAGCACACCGAGCGTCTCCATCACCTCGAGCGTGCGCGGCAGATCGAGGATCGCCTTCGCACCCGCAGACACCACCGCAAGTGGCGTCTTCGCGAGAGTGACGAGATCGTGCGACACGTCCATCCCATCACCGCGGTGCACGCCACCGATGCCGCCGGTGGCGAACACGCGAATCCCCGCGCGCGCCGCGAGTACGCTCGTCGCGCTCACCGTGGTCGCCGCATTGCGCCCGCGCGCGATGAACGCCGCGAGATCGGTCGCACCCGCCTTCGCGAACTGTTTGCCTTCCTTGGCGACGCGCTCGAGCAACGCCGGCTGCAGGCCGATATGCGCGCGTCCCTCGACGATCGCGATCGTCGCCGGCACTGCGCCGACTTCACGCACCGTTGCTTCGAGCTCCTGCGCAACCTCGAGGTTCTCGGGCCACGGCAGTCCGTGCGCGACGAGCGTCGATTCGAGCGCCACGACGGGACGCTTGTCGACTCTCGCCTCCGCCACCTCAGGAGACAACATCAGATCGAGCACGCAGCCATGCTAACGCACGCCGCGCGCGGGCTTCTCAACGCAGTTCGAATTCCTTACAAAACGCGACGTCCGTCGGAGTTTCTCCGTTGGAATCTTTCTCATCGATCGGCCATCGACGCTGTCCCTCGTCCGGCCAATCATGTTTGCAAGCCTCGCGCTTCGCATCCCAGTAAAAGCAGTGCCCGCACGACGAGCGGAGCTCGAACCGCTTCGCTTCCTCGATCAGCAGCTGTGTCAGCGGGAACTTCATGGCGTCTTCGCAGGAGCCTTCTGCGCCGCCGAGCCGTTGGAACCGGCCGAGCCGTCCTTGTCGTCGGTCATCGCCTTGTACCCGGCCTCCACGCCCTTCTTGACCTTGCTCGCCGCCGGGCCCGCCTTGTCCTGCACGCCATGCTTGAGGTCCTGGACTTCCTCCGTCCCCCAGATCGCACGGACGTGCCCAAAGAACGTCCGGTTGCCGAGCTTCACCGTCGAGCCACAGAACGCCAAGGCGCCAGCGAGCGCCAGGAACACCAGCAGCCGTATCATGAGCGCAGCATAGCGCGGCACTCCCACATCTGCTCCTTTGCGCCGAAA
>JAYVWH010000642.1:0-6437 GCA_043786265.1 Kofleriaceae bacterium
ACGAGCATCTTGCGCGAATCGAGGACCCGGCGCAGGCGCGCGATCTGACCGATGCTGCCGAGCCGCGGCGCGGTGTTGACGACGACCATCTGCTCGGCCGCGGGAACGTCGGACTCGGCGAAGACGTCGCCGTGGGTGATCGCGAGGACGAACAGGCTCGTGATTAGCGCCCCAGATCGCATCCACCCTCCTCCATGTCGACCTTGAGCGTGCGGACCTGGCCGGCATCGAGCGTCACCGTGCACGTGCGCGTCACGCCGAGGTCAGTGTTCTTGAGCCGAACCGTGTAGGTCCCCGATGCGAGCTTGAACTTCGCGAACGGAACTTCCTGCTGCTGGCCGCCGACGAAGACGCGTGCCCACACGGCCTCGTAGGTGCTGACGCGCAGCATCGCGTCCGCTTCGGCCGCGCGCTTGGTGACGGGCGCGCTGCGAGCCTTCGCGTGCTTCAGCGGTGCAGGCGTTGCGGCCTCGATTGCGGGCGTCGCAACAGGTGCGGGCTCGGCGGGCGGTGCGACGGGGATTGTCGGCTCGGCGACGATCGGAGACTGCTCGGCGGCGATCGGCCCGGTGATGACCGGGGTGGCAGCCACAGGCTCGGCGACTTCAGCAGCGAGCTGGATCGTGATCGCTGCCCCGATGCCAAGCGTGGCGGCGAGCCCGAGCACGGCGAACGTCCAGCGGTTGCCGCCGCGGACGTCGCGCATGTCGAGCATCGCCGCGGACAGGCGGATCGGCTCTGCCCCGAGCGGGAGCAGTACAGTCTGCGCGCCGGACGGCGGAATCAGCGGCGCCGAGCCACGTGGGCCGGTGATCACGCGCGTCGAATCGCCGACCTCGCGCGGGTCGGTCGGAACGCTGCGCGACGACGACTCGTACTCGAGCTGCGAGGAGACGCGTTGCGGCTGACTGAGCAGCGAGCGTGTGACGATCGTGACCGGCCGGTCGGTGACCTGGGTGCGCGGACCCGGCGCTGCAGCGGATGCACCCGGCACGGTCTCGCGGATCGCGTGTGCGAGGTCGCTCGCGCCCTCGCGCCACTGGTTCGAGAACCGCTCGTCCATGATCGAATCGATCATCGACTGCATGCTCGGATAGCGGTCGCGCGCATCCTCGGCGAGGGCGCGCATGCAGATCGCGTCGAGGCTCGGCGGCACCGCCGGGTTGACCACGCGCGGGGGATTCACGCGGATCGGTCCGGAGTCGCGCGCCTCGGCGCTGACCTGACGACCGAGCGGATGCTGACCGGTGATCAACTCGTAGAGCACGACGCCGAGCGCGAACACGTCGGAGCGTGGCGTCAGCGATTCGCCACGCGCTTGCTCGGGCGCCATGTACGCCCACTTGCCTTCGATGACACCGACGAGCCCCCCTTCGCGGCGGGCGATGCCGAAATCGGCGACGCGGACCTCGCCCGATGTGGTGAGCAACAGATTGCTTGGGCTGATGTCCGCATGAATGATCGCGCCGCCCGGGCGCACGTGAGCGAACTCGAGGCCGGCAGCGGCACTCTGCACGATGTAGCTGGCGACGCCGAGCGGCAGCAGGCGGGGGCCGCGGGCCTTCATCAGCTGACGCAGGCTGGGGCCGTCGACGTACTCCATGACGAGGAACACGTCGTCGCCGTCGCGCGCGAGGTCGAGCACGCTCACGATGTTGCCGTGCTGCATGCCGACCAGCAGCTTGGCCTCGCCGATCAGGCGCTCGACAAACACGTCATCGTTGGCGAGCTCCGGCAGCAGGCGCTTGATCGCGACCGGCTTCTGGAAGCCGTGCGAGCCCATGACGAAGCCCGAGAAGACTTCCGCCATGCCGCCACGGCCGAGCAGGTCACCGAGAACGTAGCGTCCCTGGCGGCGAGTCCCCGATGACGGAGCGATGGGAAGACGCAGCTCCCCTGTAGCGGTGGAAATCCCGGCCACGGCGAACCGAGGCAGTGCATCGGCCGTGCCCGCGCTAACAGATCGTACATTCGATAGTTTCACCGCTGTTACCGCCGGTCAGCGGCTGTAATCGGGTGGGGAGCTTGGGGAGCTCCCACCCTCGTTGGGGAAATTGATCCCCGCCCGGACGGGAAACCGTCGCGGTTCGTTTATCTTGCGCACCTACATGCACCCCACTCCGACGGCCGACAGCCAGCGCGTGTTCGCGCCCGGAATCTTCAAGGACCAGGTGGCGATCGTCACCGGAGGCGGGTCGGGCATCGGACTGGCGACCGCGCTCGAGCTCGTGCGGCTGGGGGCGCGGGTCGCGATCTGCGGCCGCAACCCCGACAAGCTCGAAGCGGCCGCTGCGGAGCTGACGGCCGCTTCGAGTGCCGATCATGTGCTCGCCGCTCCATGCGATATCCGCGAGCCAGAAGCGGTCGCCGCGTTCGTCACGAGCGTGCTCGCGAAGTGGGCTCGCATCGACATCCTGGTCAACAACGCCGGTGGTCAGTTCCCGTCGCCGGCGCAGCACATCTCGCCAAACGGTTTTCTCGCCGTCATCAAGAACAACCTGGTCGGGACATTTCACATGTGCCGCGAGGTCGCGAACCAGTGGATGATCCCGCAGGCGCGCGGTGGTCGCATCGTCAACGTGATCGCGAACATCTATCGCGGCTTCCCCGGCATGGTGCACACGGGCGCCGCGCGCGCCGGTGTCGAGAACATGACAATGACGCTCGCCGTCGAGTGGTCGCAGTTCAACATCCTCGTCAACGCGGTCGCGCCCGGCATCATCCTGTCGTCGGGCACGGCGCAGTATCCGCCGCAGATTCTCGAGCGCGGCATCGCCGAGACGCCGCTCAAGCGCGCCGGTACCGTCGACGAGGTCGCCGCATCGATCGTCTTCCTCGCATCGCCCGCCGCGGCTTATATCTCCGGCGCAACGCTACGCATCGATGGTGCGCAGGCGCTGTGGGGCCGGACCTGGGAGCTGCCCTGATGGACCTCGGACTCACCGGCAAGGCGTGTCTCGTCGCAGGCGCGTCCCGCGGTATCGGTCGTGCGATCGCTCTCGCACTCGCAGGCGAAGGCGCGCACGTGTCCGCCGTCGCGCGCGGCGCCGACGATCTCGCGCAGCTCGCGAAGGAGCTTCCTGGCACGGGCCACGCCCAGATCGTCGCCGATGTCACCACGGCCGACGGCGTCACGAAGGCGATCGCCGACACGGTCGCGACGTTCGGTGGCCTGGACGTCGTCGTGTGCAATGTCGGCAAGTCGTTTGCGCGCGAGGCGTCGCAGATGGACGACGCCGACTTTGCGAAGTCGCTCGACATGAACCTGTGGACCGCGGTGCGCGTTGCCCAGGCCTCAGTCCCGCACCTACGCGCGCGGGGGGGTGGCTCGATCACGCTGATCTCGTCGATCTGGGGTCGCGAGGCCGGTGGTGCTCCCGGCTACAACGTCGCGAAGGCCGGTGTCGTGGCCCTCGCGAAGGCGCTTGCACGCGACTACGCCAAGGACGGCATCCGGGTGAACAGCGTCGCGCCGGGGTCGGTCTTGTTCCCGGGCGGTGGCTGGGATCGCCGGCAGAAGGCGGACCCCGCTGCAATCGCGGCGATGGTCGAGCGTGAGCTACCGTTCGGTCGGTTCGGCACGCCCGAAGAAATCGCGAACGCGGTGACGTTTCTCTCCTCGCCTCGCGCGTCCTGGATCGCTGGCGCGTGCGTCGTCGTCGACGGCGGACAATCGCGCGCGTTCTAGCGCGCAGCTCAGCGCGAGTGGTTCGTATCCTCGTCGCCGTCGTCCTCGTCGTCGGTCGGGGCGCGCCCCGTATTCTCTTCCTTGTCGAGGCCAAGGCGACGGATCATTTTGTAGGCGGAGATCGGGCGTCGGGTTGGTCCCGTCGTCCTTGCGCATCAGCTGACATTACAGCGAACGGAGCGAGATACCGTACTCGACGTCGCTCTTGGTCTCGGCGACCGGGAAGGACCAGTGTGAAATCGCCGACGTGATGCACTTCTGTGCGCTCGCCGGGACATCGCCACCGAGCTCGACGTCGGTGACAGCACCCGAGTCCGAGATCGACAGCTTGAGATCGAGCGTGCAGGCGTCGACGCGCAGCTGCTTCGGCACCGAGTTCCAGCAGGTCTGGATGTCGCCCATGTGGCTCTGCACCACGGTCGCGACCTGCGCCTGGCCCAGGCTCCTGGGAACGAACTGCTCGACCTCGGTGGTCGGCTTGGCCGACTCGCGGCCACCGAGCACGTAGTTTTTTCCCATCTTCATCGTCGGCGCCTTCGCACCCTTGACGACCTTCGCCGGCTTCGCGGCAAGGCCGACGAGCTTCTTCTCGAGCTCGGGGAACGGCGTCAGCGGTGACGACAGATCCGCGGGCAGCTCGGGCATCGCGAGCATTTCGGGCGACGCCGTCAGCTCGGGCACCAGCGCCTGAGCGGTCAGCTCGGGGGCGGGCGCCGCCGCGGCGACTTCCGACTTCTCGACGGATGCAACAGCCGTCTTCTTGATATCGCGCTTCTTGGAATTTCCGGCGACCGCGGGGGAGGCGAGGAGACCGACGGTACCGGCGACGAGGAGGATGGCTGCCTTCATGGTGATAGGTCTCTACAGCAGCAACCGTGCCGATCTGGTTTTGTAGGCGGGACGGGCACTTCCGTCATGACGTGGAGTCAGCCGTACCTGGGGACGATTGTGGGAGGGGTGGATGCTGGAGGAGCCACCCACGGGATCGATGCTATAGGCCCGAGATGCGGTACCGCCTTGCAGCAGTCGTCGCACTCGTCGCGTGCGGCAAGCGCGAGGAACCGAAGGTGGCACCGCCGCCGGTTGCTGCACAGGGTTCGGCCGTCACCTGCGAGGTGCTGCCGTTCGCCGAGTCCACATCTGTGCCCGAAGCGTCGGGCGCTGCGTGGCTCGACATCGATGGCGCGCTCTCGCTCGTGGTGGTGGCCGACAGTGGCCACGACGGAATGTTCGGGGTCATCGACCCTGACACCGGCAAGACACGGCTGACTGGCAAGCTGCCGCTCGGTACCGGCGCGAATGACGACCTCGAGGGCGCCTCGTCGCGCAATGGCCGGCTGGTCGCCATTACCTCGTCGGGCTTCATTCGCGAGTGGGAGTGGAAGGCCGGCGCGTTCGTGCTCGTCGCCGGGCCGTACCCGATCGGCGTCGGCGACATGGTGTGCACCACTCGGGTCAACTGCGGTAACAACTACGAAGGCATCGCGCTCGCACAGGTCGGCTCCTGCGTGGGGTACGCGTGCGCCAAGGACGCCGGCAAGGCGTATTGCCTGCGCGACGACGGCGGCAAGCTCGTAGCGACCGGAGATGCGGTGACAATCACGAGCAAGAGCGGCGTGCTCGCGGACTGTGCATTCGACGAGCACGGAACGTTGTATGCGGGCAACAACCTGCTCGGGCTGTCGACCATGCAGGTGCTGACCAATCTGGCCGACCCGGCGCACGTCGTGATCACCGATCTTGGCCCCCTCGGCACGGGCTTTCCCGAGGTTGTAGCTGTGCGCGGCGACATCGTTTATCGGATGTCGGACCTCGGCGGCGATGTCCCCAGCCTGATGCTCAAATTTCGCTGCACTGCGCCCGGGCGCTAGAATTAACCCGTGCAATGCCCGTACTGCGCCGGCGACTCGAGCGTGACGGAGACCCGCGTCACCGCCGACGGGATGCGGCGCCGGCGCGTGTGCACGGCGTGTAAGCGGCGCTTCACCACGTACGAGAAGCTGGGCGCTCCCGGACTCAAGGTCGCAAAGCGTGACGGCACGCTCGAACCGTTCGATCACGAGAAGCTGTTGACGTCACTGCAGCGGGTCGCCGCGCATCGCAGCGTTACCGACAACGATCTCAACCGGGTCGCGCGCGATATCGAGGCGACGCTCCTCGACAGTGGGCGCAAGTCGGTAGCGTGGAGTGACATTGTCACGATCGTGCTCGACCGACTGCGCAACATCGATGCGACCGCCGCACACCGCTTCGCGGCGAACTACACCGACGAGACGGGCGTGCTGAGGTTCGACACCGCCTCACCCGCGGCCGACACCCGCCAGCTTGGATTGCCGCTCAGCGACGACGATTGAGACGCTGGATCTGCAGTACGCTCGCGGCGCATGTCGACATTGACGACGTCCCCCGCGTGGCAGGCGCTGCTCGCGCATCGAACTTCTCTCGAGTCCACTCACATGCGCGAGCTGTTCGCGCGCGATCCGGAGCGCTTCGCGAAGATGTCACGCGAGGCGTGCGGCCTGTTCGTCGACTTCTCGAAGCACCGCGCGACCGATGACACGCTCGCGAAGCTACGTGCACTTGCGCAGCAGGCGGATGTCGAGCGCTGGCGAGATCGCATGTTTGCCGGCGAGCCGATCAACCTGACGGAGAACCGGTCCGTCCTCCACATCGCACTGCGCAACCGGTCGAACCGGCCGATCCTCGTCGACGGCAAGGACGTGATGCCCGACGTCAACGCGGTGCTCGG
>JAYVWH010000643.1:0-1852 GCA_043786265.1 Kofleriaceae bacterium
TGTGGAGCTGGCTGCTCGAGATGTGCGATCTCGACAAGGTCCCGAGCGTCGAGGACGGCGCTGCTGCGCTCACGCGTCTTGGCATCGAGATCGAAGGCATCACGAACCTCGGTGCGGGGTTTCGCGGCGTCGTGGTCGCCGAGGTGGTGGCGAAGCGGCCGCATCCGCAAGCCGACAAGCTGACGCTCGTCGACGTGATCACCGAGCGCGGTGGCGCGGCGACGCAGGTCGTGTGCGGTGCGCCCAATGTTCCCGAGCCCGGTCGCAAGGTACTGTGGGCGCAGATCGGAGCGGAGCTGCCGCTCAAAGCCGGCGGTGTGCTCACGCTCGCTGCGAAGGCGGTCAAGGGCATCGAGTCGCCCGGCATGCTGTGCGCCGAAGACGAGCTAGGCCTGTCGGAGGACCATGCGGGTATCGTCGTGCTCGACGAGGATGACAAGACGCCGCTCGGCGCGCCCGCGCAGAAAGCGCTCGGCATCGACGACTATCTGCTCGAGGTCAACGCACCCGCAAACCGCGGCGACTTACTCGGCCACCTCGGTGTCGCGCGCGAGCTGGTCGCTGCACTCGGCGGCAAGGTCGTGCTGCCCGATGCCGACCTCACCGCGTATGCGGGGACCGGCCGGTCCAACGTCGAGATCGCAATTGCATCGAGCGATGACTGTCCGCGCTACGTCGCGCGCGTGCTCGAGGGCCTGACGGTGGGGCCGTCGCCGCGCTGGATGGCGCAGCGGCTGCGTGCGGTCGGTGTACGTCCGATCTCGAACCTCGTCGATGCGACGAACTACGTGATGTTCGAGCTGGGTCAGCCGCTGCACGCGTTTGACCTCGCCAAGCTGACCACCAATGTCATCGGTGTGTCGCCCGCGGGAGATAGCGAGAGGTTCACCACGCTCGACGGTGTCGCGCGGACGCTTGCCAAGACCGACATCGTCATCCGCGACAGCGGTCGGGGTATCGCGCTTGCCGGCGTGATGGGTGGCGCCGATACGGAAGTCACGACGGGCACCACACGCGTGCTGCTGGAGAGTGCGAGCTTCCGTTCGCTCGCAGTCCGGCGCACGGCGCGGAGGCTTGGCCTTCACTCGGAGGCGTCGCACCGGTTCGAGCGCGGCGTCGATCCAGAGCTCGCGAGTCTGGCGTCTGCGCGTGCGGCGCGCCTGATGTGCATGGTCGGTGGCGGGACGGTGCTGCCAGATGCGATCGACGCGTATCCGGGTAAGCGCGGGGTCGCCGCCATCGCGGTCCGCTTGCCGCGCGTGCAGATGCTGACCGGCGTGCCGTTCACCTACGGTGCGTGCGCGGACGCGCTTGCGCGCCTCGGGTTCACGGTCACCTCGACGGGGCAGGACCTCGAGGTCACGCCGCCGAGTGTGCGTGCAGATGTGGTGCGCGAGGTCGATGTGATCGAGGAGATCCTGCGCGTGAGCGGGTACGAGCAGGTCGCGTCGACGTTGCCGGCGCTGCGCCAGGCGCCGCCGATGCGTCCCGCGAACCGGGCCGATTCAGCCCGCCTTGCACTCGCTGCCGCGGGTGCTTCCGAGGCGATCACCTACGCGTTCCAGTCGGCCGATCGCTGCGGTGCGCTCGGTGTTTCGCCCACGGACCGGCGTGCGCAGCCGATCGCGATCCGCAATCCGATGAGTATCGATCAAGCGGTGATGCGCACGTCGCTGTTGCCAAACCTCGTCGCTGCGGTCGCGCGAAATCAGAGTCACGGGCGCGGCGACGTCGCGCTGTTCGAGGTCGGCAGCGTGTTCCTGCGCCGTGGTGAAGGCGTCACCGAGCGTCCGCCGCACGAGCTTGCTGACGAGCCCGTGTGGGCTACCGGCGTGCTCGCGGGTCGCCGTCC
>JAYVWH010000644.1:0-2874 GCA_043786265.1 Kofleriaceae bacterium
GCGTCGGGCTCGGCACGGGCACCGCGACCGGGGTCGACCGACGCGCAGCTGAGCGAGTGGTATCGCGTGCTCGACCTCAGCCCCGGCGCGGACATGGGGCAGATCAAGACGTCGTACCGCCAGATGATGCGCAAGTATCACCCGGACATGCACGCCGGGACTCCGCAGAAGCAGAAGGCCGCGACCGAGCTGTCGATGCGTGTAACAGCTGCGTATAACGGCCTGGTCTCGTACCTCGAACGGAAGTAGGGCCGTCGGCGCTGCGCGCGTTTGTGATAAACCGGCGGCGTGGATATCACGAGCTCGGCGTCGAAGACCGCGTTGATGGTGTGCGCATACCGCGCGCGTGCGAGTCGCTGGGACAAGCCACTGTTCGTCGATCCGTACGCCGAGGCGCTCGCGGGTGCGGACGGTCACGAGATCGCGAAGCGGCTCGACGCACGATTCCCGCCGATGGAGACCTGGCTCGCGCTGCGCGTCGCGTATCTCGATCGACTGGTCGGGCTCGCGGTCGATCGGCTGTCGATTCGCCAGGTCGTGATCCTCGGTGCCGGTTACGACACGCGTGCTGCGAGGTTGCCGCGTGCGGGCGTCTCGTTCTTCGAGGTCGACCATCCGGCCACACAAGCATCCAAGCGCGAGCGTCTCGCGCAGGTCGGCGGCTATCCGGTCGATGCGGCGCGCTACGTCACGTGCAACTTCGAGCGCGAGGATCCCCTCGACCGTCTCACCGCGACAGGCTTCGATCCGAAGGAACCCGCACTCGTGATCTGGGAGGGCGTCGTGCCGTACCTGACCGAGGCGGCGGTTCGCGCAACGGCAACGCGCCTCGCCTCGGGGCTCGATCCACGCTCGCTCGTCGCGTTCGACTTCGTAGGGAAGAAGCTCGCGACCGGCGAGGGGCTCAACGAGAAGGACGCGCTGACCGTCAACTACGTCGGCGAGCTCGGCGAACCGATCCGATACGGCACCGACGACATCCTGCCGCTGCTCTACGAGTGCGGCTTCCGCTGGGTTCGTCAGCTCGATTTTAACGAGCTCGCGCTCGAGCTCCTCGGCGACTACAAGCGCGAACGCATGTTCCGGTTCCAGCACCTCGCGCTCGCCGCACCGCGAACGCCGATCGCCGGATGGCCCTGATCTCCCGAGAACGGATCTCGCGGCTTGGACCCTGGGTTCCTGCGGCGGTGCTCGTCGCGCTCGCGCTGTTCATCGCGTGGGCATTCGCGGCGACGACGCTCGCATTCGCGGGCCCGATGGGGCTGCCGCTCGACGACAGCTACATCTACCTGACATACGCGAAGCAGTTCGGCCGCGCGCAGCCGTTCACGTATTTCCCGGGCGGCGGCTACTCGGCCGGCTCGACGAGCGTGCTGTGGCCAATGTTGCTCGCACCGTTCTGGACGCTCGGCGCACGCGGCCACGCACTCGTGTGGGTGTCGTTCGGGATGTGCGCCGCTCTTTATGCCGCCGTCGGCATCGGCATCCACCGCTTCGTCCGCACCGTCAGTGGTCTCACCGATCACGCCGGCGGCATGGCGGGGGGCGTGATGGCGCTCGCGATCGCACCATTTGCGTGGTGCGCGCTATCGGGCATGGAGGTCGCGTTTGCCGCGGCGCTTCTCGTCGCCAGCTTGCTGCTGCTCGCGAAGCAACCACGCGAGGGCAGGCCGTCGTGGTTACTCGTCGCGGCGCTGTCGGCCACGTCGCTGTCGCGGCCCGAAGCGATGCTGCTCGTCGGCGGCATCGTCGGCGTCAGCGTGCTGATGCGCCTGCGGCGCCGTGCGTGGCGGGAGGCTGCCTGGTGGCTCGTGCCGCTCGCCGCGCCCGTTCTGTGGCTGCTCGCGAATCGCCTGATCGCCGGCAACTTCTTCCCGAATACCGGCGTCGCCAAGAGTCACTTCTACCTGCCGGGCTTCGACTGGACGTACTGGTGGAGCGCGGTGAAGCTGCTGTCGGGGGTCATGTTCAAGGGGCTGTTCCGCGATCCGAAGAGCCCGCTGCTCTGGCCGACCGTGGTGCTCGCGCTGTACGCGGTCGGTTCGGTCCGCATCGCGATCTGGGCGTGGCGCGAGAAGCGGCTGCTCGTCGGAGTGCTCGTCATCGTCGCGCCGTTCTTGATGATGCTGGCGGTGATCGCGTCGTCGGGACTGTGGAACTTCCAGAACTATCGCTACATCGCACCCGCGATCCCGCTGCTGTTCATCCCGGTCGGTGTCGCGCTGACGCCACTGGTCAAACATGTGTGGTTGCGCCGCGCGTGGCAGGTCGCTGCGCTCGTCGTCGCGATCCTGTTCGTGCGGTCCGCGCGGCCGCCGCTACTTGCCGACATGAAACTGTTCGCGCAGGGCGCGATGGATACCAACACGCAGGTCGTCGCGATCGGCAAGTCTCTGCAGCGCAAGCTCCCCGATGCGCACGTGATGTTTCACGACGCCGGTGCGATCGCCTACTACGGCGACGGCAACGTGTTCGACATGCTCGGCCTCGTCACGAATCATCAGGCCGGCATCGCCAACAACGGCCCCGGTGCGCGCTTCGAGTTTCTCGAGAGCCTGCCGCCCGAACGCCGCCCGACACACTTTGCCTACTACCCGGGCTGGATGGGCACGCTCGAGTTCTACGGCACCGTGCTGATGCACACGTCTCTACGCCGCGGGATCGAGCCGCGCCGCCTCGTGGGCGAGGGTGACATGCAGATTCTCGAAGCATCGTGGGACCATGTTCACACCGCGGAGCGTCCACTCAATGACCACACCGGCTGGGCGCTCGTCGACCGCGTCGATATCGCCGACATGGCGAGCGAACACGAGCACCGCTGGGTCGGCCGCATGGGCCGCCGCAAGATCGGTGACCCCACCGCGCGCTGGTCGA
>JAYVWH010000645.1:0-3122 GCA_043786265.1 Kofleriaceae bacterium
CTCCAGGGCGTGGCACCCGACATCGCGCTGCCGAACCCCGCGGCGCACATCGAGTCGAGCGAGAAGACGCTCGACCAGCCGATCGCGGCGTCGCAGATCGCGCCGTCGCCGTTCACGAAGTGGGGCATGCCGTGGGACGTCAAGGCGCTCGCGGTCAAGAGCGCCGCGCGTGTCGCGAAGAACCCGATGCTGCAGAAGATCACGAGCGCAACCACCTTGCTCGCGAGTCGCAAGAACGACACTAAAGTTCCGCTCGCGAAGCCCGCGTGGGATGCACGCCGGGCCGAGCAGAAGGCGGCGCTCGAGGCCGCATCCCCGGACATGAAGAAAGCGCCCGCCGCGTTCACGGTGAAGTCGATCGGCGACGCCCCGCCACCCCCGACCGCAGGCCCCAACGGCAAGACCGACGACAGCGCCGCGCGCTGGCGCGAGAATCTGTCGAAGGACCCGTGGATCGACGAGTCGCTCAGCATTCTCGGCGACATGCTCACGACGAAGTGAGCGCACGCGTACGGCAAATTCTACGCTAACCCCATCGCTTGTGTTGATACCGTAGGCGTAGCTCGAAGCGCTCGGCAACAAGATCGCGGCGTCGCAGCTGCGATCGGTCGCGTTCGACACCGAGGGCTACGCCTACGTCGCGCGTGGCAACCCTTACGTGCAGATCTGGCGAAGCACTCGGCCTATCGAATAGGTGAGCGCTAGCCCTCACCTGTGACTCACGGTGAATTTTTGCTTTCCCGCGACAACCCTGGCGTCTACTAAAAATGATGAAGTACCTCGCATACGTCGTGACGCTCCTCTGCGCCGCGACGGCCGCGGCCCAGCCCGCCACGACGACGAATCCCACGACGACACCGACCACCAGCACGGTCGACCAGAACGCCGCCCCGCCGCTGTCGGACGAGGAGAAGGCGCCCAAGTCGAAGGAGCCCCAGCGCGGTGACTTCGATGCCGGTGGTCAGGCGCGCTTTCCAGGCGGTCCCGATGAACAGTACAAGTTCGCCTCGTTCAACTGGGTCGCCGTCGACCTCAAGGGCAAGTACTACCTCCTGAAGCAGGTCACGCTGAACGGCAACGTTCCGCTCGCCGTGAAGAAGCCCGACACGGTCGGACCGATGGGGCCCGAGCCGAGCATCTTCGGTGGCTTCACGCTGACGCTCGATGCGCGCATGCAGGCGCCGAAGATGCCAGGCATCAAGTACGACACCGCCATCGGCCTCGACCTGACGTTTGGCTACATGAAGGAGGGCGCGATGCTGCTCTCCGACAAGGACTACCCGCTGTTCATCGGCAAGATGAAGCCAGGGTTTGGGGGCGCGCTCGTCATGAAGGTTAAGCTGTCGAGCCTGCTCGACTTCTCGCTCGTGCCGGGGTGGGTCTACCAGAAGGGCTCCGCGGAATCGCTCACGGCGATCCAGATCCCGCTCGCGCTCGAGGTCAAGCTCGCGAGTGCCGTCAAGGTCAACGCGGAGCTCGGCATCTACACCGGCGATAACTACTCGTTCAGCGGCGATAAAGGCGGCCGCATCACGACTGGCGCGTCGCTCGATCTCAAGCTCGGTCACATCCTCCTGCACGCGGGCGCGGGTGTCGCAAGCCTGCTCACCGGCGTGCTCTATCCGACGATCAGCGATTCGTTCTACGTCGACGTCAACGCCAAGTACGCGAAGTAGGCGCGCTGCGGTAGTGTCCGCGCGATGGTGATCCGCGGCAAGGCCAAGGTCACGTGCCCCGCATGCGGCACGGCGAACGAAGCCGAGCTCGTCCAGAGCATCAACACGGTCGCGAATCCCGCCGACAAGCAGCGTCTGCTCACGGGAGATCTCAACGTGCTGGTGTGCTCGCAGTGTGGCAAGCGGAGCCAGCTCGCGGCAAATCTGCTCTATCGCGACGTCGACGAAAACTACTACTGTCAGGTCGTTCCGGGCGACAGCGTGAAGGCGATCGACGAAGCGGCGGCCGCATTTGCTGCGTCGGGAGCGGGCGGCACACAGCGCATCGTCCCCTCGCTCAATGCACTCGTCGAGAAGATCCGGATCCTCGATGCTGGATTGCTCGACTGGGCGATCGAGATGACGAAGGTCCTCCTGCTTGCCGCGATGGGGGAGCTTGACCGCGTACTTCTGTTCGACGGCCGGGAGGGCGATCTCGTCCACTGGATCTTGTTTGACGAGGATGGTCGTGCGCCGCAGCGCGTGTCGAGCGCGTTCGCCTCATACGAGAAGCTCGCCTCCCGCGAGGCTGGCTCACCGAAAGCCTCGGAGCTGCGCATCGATCGGGCGTGGGCGGTCGATGCAGTGGAGGGCATGGTGGTAGCCCAGAACTGAAGGCACGCGTGTTGCTCCTTGGTTCGCCATGGCCAAGTCCAAGTCGTCTCGCACGGAGCGCACGAAGGGTCCGGAGCGAGAGGAGGCGCGTGGCGAGGAGCGGGTGAGCGACGGCGTGATCGACGCCGAGCTCGACGAGAGGGACACCGACAAGTACGAGCCGCCGACCCGCACGTACCGCTAAGCAGCGTCGGCCTCGAGATCGAGGAACGTGTAGCGGTTGCGGATCTCCCGTGCGCGCCGGCGCGCATCTGCGAACAGATCGGCGGGGATCTCGAGATCGCCGGGGAGTGTCGCCGCGCCCGCACCTTCGAGGATCCGCGACAGCATCTCGGGCGCAACCATGATCCGCGCGATGCGGGTGCGAATCGCGTCCCAATCCGTCGTCAACCGTGCGTTGAGCGCTTCGGTCTGAGCCGCGGTGAACAATTTGCCGGCAACCTCGGTCCAGCAGCTGTCGCCGATCGACTCGCCGTAGTGCGCGACGAGCTGCTCACGGGTGAGTGTGCTGGCATGCAGCATTGGCGGCGCGTC
The DNA here is from genome assembly GCA_043786265.1 of Kofleriaceae bacterium. Taxonomy (GTDB): domain Bacteria; phylum Myxococcota_A; class Polyangia; order Haliangiales; family Haliangiaceae; genus JABFXX01. The sequence continues at coordinate 2,865 of JAYVWH010000645.1, forward strand.
GTGCGCGAGCATCCGCTCCTGGAGCCGCGCCATCTCGAGCGTACACACGCCGATCTGTTCGCCGTGCAAGCCGACGTCGACGCCGGGTGGATGCATCATCTCGAGATAGTGGCTGATCAGGTGCTCACCCTGACTCGCCGGAAAGCTGCCGCCGGCGATCGTCATGCCGAAGCCCGACAGCACGAGCGTCCGGACGAGGTGGCGCATCGCCGCGAGGTCACCGCTGGCCAGCGCGTTCGCCTCCGCAAACAGCGCCTG
>JAYVWH010000646.1:0-4237 GCA_043786265.1 Kofleriaceae bacterium
AGTCGACATCCGTCGCGCACACCTCGAACCGCGCGTCGCCGGTGAGCACGGTGCCGGTGTCGCGTGTGAACTGACCGAGCACGCCCTGCGTGACCGATAGATCGTCCCACGTCACGATGTAGAGGTACGCACCGTCCGGTGCGTCGGCAGCCGGCACCGTGTACTTCTCGGGGCCCTCGCCACAGTTCCAGATCTCGCCGGCGCTCTGCGCGCGCGTGCCCTGGATGAACGTCGTCATCCCGCCTGCCGTCCCGTAGCCAAAGCTGTACGCGTTGTCGGCGGTGATCACGACGTCGACGGGCCCGGTTGCCTGCGGGGCGGCATCGGGTTGGCTCTCTGCGCTGTCCTCGGTCGTCGAGGATGCGTCGGGCAACTCGTCGCGAGCCGTCGGACCGCACGCACCGAGAACGAAGACCAAGCTCATCATCCGGCCCATGAGTCGCGACCGTAGACCCGGTGCGCGGCGGCCCACGACAAATACAATCGGCCACTGCGGGCGATCAGCTCGCGGTCCTGCGCTGGCGCAACGGTCGGTAGCCGGGAACTTGCTGAAGCGCAGTGCACAGCGCCGCACCGTTTTGAAACCGCATGTCAGGGCTCTTCTGCAAGCACTGCAGGATGATCTGATCGAGCTGGCGGGGGATGTGAGCGTCAGGCGCGATGTAGCTGGGCGGCGGCGGAACCTTCTTGAGGTGACCGGCGAAGACGACGGGGAGCGGACCGCGGAACGGTGGCTCGCCCGTGAGCAGCTCGAATCCGACGCAACCGATCGCGTAGATGTCCGAACGTGGATCGGCGCGCGCACCGCGGCACTGCTCGGGCGCCATGTATTGCGGCGTTCCAAACGGCACGCCCTCGCGCGAGAGGATCATGCTCTCCTTGAGATCGCCGAACAGAATCTTCGCCATCCCGAGATCGAGCATCTTGATCATCGAGCCGTCGGCGTGGCTCGCAAGGATCATGTTGTGCGGCTTGATATCGCGGTGGACGACGCCGGCGCGATGCGCGTGATGCACGGCATCGGCGATCTCGGCCATGATGCCGGTCGCGAGCGGGACGGGCAGGGCGCCGCGCGCCTGCAGCAGCGCATCGAGTGGCGGACCCGGCACGTACTCCATCGTGAGGTAGAGGCGGCCGTCGGGGAGCTCGCCGCAGTCGTACGTCGGCACGATGTTCTGGTGCGACAACCGATGCCCCGCTCGAACCTCGCGCTTGAATCGTGCCGACGCGATGTCGCGCGCCGCGGGATCCGCGATCGGCTTGAGGATCTTGAGCGCCTCGACGCGCTCTGCGGCAAGATTCTCGACGAGAAAGACCTCGCCCATCGCGCCAGCCCCGAGGAGCTTGATCGGACGATACTGCGCGGTCAGGTTCGGCAGGTTCATCGCGGCGACGCTGGAGCCTACCCCGACCGTGCGCGTGGCGACTACTGATACGAGCCCAGCTCGACGAAGGCCCCGTCGTTCATCACGACGTAGGGCCGGTCTTCGAGGCGGAAGTCCTTGCCGGTGAACCGAACGCGAGCGGTCCCTGGACGACCGCCTTTGCGTCGATCCGGGTCAGCGCGAGGCCACTGCCATCGGAGGCCGTCAGCGTGAATGGCGCCGCGGTTTCGGTCGCTGGCACCGGCTCGATCGCGATCATCTGCATCGGGGTAACGCTGATGCCCGGCGGAACGACGACCTGCTTCGCCGAGATCGGGACGCGCGCTTTTGACCGGGTATGGATTTGGGGTGCGGATTCACCGGTCTCGCATGCGGTGAACAGGGTGATCGCGAGCAAGGACTTGACGCGCATGGGGCTACACGATGGACATGCACTCTTGCCCCTCGGTTCCATGGAACCGCGATATCACGTGTTAGGTTCGCGCCCGCGCTCGGGGGGAGCTTGAAATAGCGCCTGTTCATCGAGCGTAGGCGGAGATACGGATGCGCAAGATCGCTTGGGTTGTCGTCGCGTTGTGTGGTCTGGGGCTCGGTTGCGGCAGCAAGGCCGTCAAAGGAGACCTCACAGTCGCGGGCTCGCCTACGGGTGAGGTCGAAGGCCAGGTCCGTGTGGTGCTTGCGTTTTCGCGGCCGATGGTCGCGAAGGACGCACTCAACAAGCCGGTCACCGCCCCCCCCGTGACGATCGCGCCGGATGTACCGCACGATGCGCGGTGGTCGGATGAGAAGACACTCGTCGTTGTCGCGACTGGCAGCATGCCGGTCTCGACAAAGTTCACCGTGACGGTGCCCGGCAGTGCGAAGGCGCTCGATGGCGCGGTGCTCGGCAAGCCGACCACGTTCGAGTTCTTCACCGAGCGCTTGACCGGCACGGTCGAGGTCGTCGGTTCCAAGGAGCGCGCGACCAAGGACCAGATCCTCAAGGTCAGCTTCAATCAGGAAGTCGCGGCGGACCAGGTCACGAGTAGCTGCTCGCTCGGCGGCAAGCCCGGCACGGTCAAGGTCAAGCTCGCGAAAGACAGCAGCCCGGGTCCGGGCAAGACCTACACCGTCCAGCCCGCTACCGATCTCGCGCTCGATACGGAGTGGACGATCACCTGCGCGGCCGGCCTCAAGGGCACGGTCGGCAACCTTGGTATCGAGAAGCCGCTGACCGAGAAGCTGCACACGTATGGTGCGCTCAAGTACGTCAGCATGGAGCCGACTGGCAACGACATCGTTCCCGACGAGAACCTCCAGCTCAAGCTCGCGTTCACCAACCCGCTCGCGGAGCCGTACCAGCTCTCGATCGACCCGAAGGTCGTCGGGTTCCCGCAGCGCTGCCACAGCCTCGGTGATGCGCCGGTTGGTGTCGCGTGCGGCGGTCTGCTCGAGGCGCGCACGAGCTACACGATCACGGTCGGCAAGGAACAGAAGGACATCTTCGGCCAGGCGATCGACAAGGAGCAGACGATCGCGTTCCGCACTGCTGACGCACTACCCACGATCTCCGTCGAGTCCGGCTATTTCGTCGCCGAGCTCAAGCGCCCGGTCGTGCCGGTCTGGACGCGCAACGTGAGCGAGATGGAGGTCACCGCGGTCCAGCTCACGCAGGCGAACTTCCATGAGGTGGCGCCGCTTCTGCAGTGGTGGGAGAACACGCCGGTCGATTTCAAGAAGACCAAGTTCAAGCCGGTCGTGAAGAAGATCGCGGTCACCGGGACCAAGAACACGTGGGGCCAGCACGCGGTCGATCCAGCCGAGCTGCTCGGCGGCGCGCCGGGGCCGGGCATGTACTACGTCGAGATCGGTTCGAAAGAGGTCGAGCGTGGCCCGTTCCACGAAGGTGGCCACCAGAAGATCCTCGCGAACTTCACCGACATTGGCGTGGTCACCAAGATCTCCGGATCGCGCGGTCTCGTGTGGACCACGAAGCTGTCGACGGGGAAGCCGCTGCCCGGCGCAACGATCAGCGTGCGCGATGCATCCGGCAAGCAGACGTGGACCGGTACGACCGACGCGGATGGTGTCACGATCCTGCCGGGGCTGACCCAGCTCGCGGGGCGGCCGGCTGCGGAGGGCGACTACAGCGGCGAGCTGCGCGTGTTCGCGACGCTCGGCAACGACTGGACGATGGTCGCGCCGAACCGGTCGAGTGGCCTCGCGTCGTGGAATTTCAACATCTCGTCGGACTACAACAAGACACCAACGAAGCTGCGCGGCTTCATGCACACCGACCGTGGCCTCTATCGGCCGGGCGATCAGGTTCACGTCAAGGGTATCGCGCGCGTGACCAAGCTCGGCGAGCCGCTCGAGACGCCGGGCGTCGGCAAGAAGGTTGCGGTCGAGGTCACGGGACCGCAGGGCAAGACGTTCACCACGGTGGACACCAAGCTGTCCGCGTTCGGTGGGTTCTGGTTCGACCTCGAGCTCCCGGCGGATGCCCGGCTCGGCGACTACTCGATCCGTGCGACGCTCGAGGGTGGGACGTTCTACCGGACGTTCGTCGTCGAGGAGTTCCGCACGGCGACCTACGAGGTGACCGGCAAGTCGACGAGCCCGCCGCTTGTTCGCAAGGGCAACCTCGAGGCGACGATCAACGCGAGCTACTTCTATGGCGCACCGGTGCGGTCGGCGCCGGTCGAGGTCGCGGTGCACAGCCGCAAGCGCTACGTCGAGTTCGAGGCGTTTGACGAGTACCGGTTCGCCGACGAGCGCCACTACTACTACGACGACGAGTATGGCGGTGAGAACGAGGAGTCGCAAAGCCTCGTCAACGAGGACCACATCACACTCGACGACAAGGGTAACGG
>JAYVWH010000647.1:0-14752 GCA_043786265.1 Kofleriaceae bacterium
GCGCGGGATCGAGCGTCTCGCGCAGCGCGCGAAGATAGGTGTCGAGCTTGACCGCGCGGGCACCGAGCAACCAACCACCGGCGGTCTCCGCCGCGCGCGCGATCGCTGCGTTCGTGGTGTCGTCCGGCGGAGCACCGTCGCGCTCGATGGTGAAGAACATGACACCGCCATCGGGATCGAAGCGCGAGACGTGCGCACGCGCAGAGGCTCCGAGGCGCGCTGCCTCCGCGAGCACGGCGCGGTAGACGGGACGCAGCTTGCTCGGCGTTGCCATCACCTGCAGTGTTGGCGCGGGACCGGGCGTGGGCTCACCGGCGTGCAGCCGACGCCACCACAGATCGGCGAGGGCGTGATCTGTCGTGATGCCACCCTCCGCGTTGACGGCACTCGTGAAGAGATCGCGATCGCATGCGGCGAGGTCGGTCGGACCTGCCGTGCCGGCGCACAGCAGGGTGTGGCCCGGGGGGAGCGCGAGACCGTCGAAGTGAAGCGCAGCCTCAGCGGCGTCGTAGATGCGTAGGCCCGACGGTGCGGCCTCTTCGCGCAGAGCGAACAGGACGGCGGAGACGGCGGCCTCGAACGATGGCAGGAGATAGGCGGCGACAAGCCGCGCCTCGGGCTTGGTGTGGATGCGCAGCACCGCCGATGTGATGAAGCCGATCGTGCCCTCGCTACCGCACAGGGCGCGCGCGAAGTCGGGGCCGGTGGCGCGGCGTGGGGCGACGCGCGTGTGCACGGTGCGACCATCGGCGAGGACCGCCGAGACACCGACGACGGCGTCCTCGAAGAAGCCGTGCCGTGCACTCGATTTGCCGGGCGTGCGCACGGCGAGGATGCCGCCGAGGGACGAGGCGAGGACGACGGGTGGGTAGTCTCCGATCGAGAGACCGCGGGGCGCCAGGACGCGCTCGAGGTCGAGACCGGTGAGGCCAGCTTGAGCGTGGACGAGGAGCGAGTACTCGTCGAGCTCGAGGATCTGATCGAGACGTGACGTGGCGATAAAGACACGGGCGCGCTCGCCCTTGGGATCCTGTTCGATCTTGGTCGGGCGGCCACCGGCACCGACGGGGTGGATCGCGGCACCGAGCGTGCCGGCACGCCGGATCACCTCGGCGATCTCGGCCGCGGAACCGGGAACGACACGGTAGGACGCGGGCTCACCAAGGTCGCGAACGTGCTCGACGTGCTCACGGCCCACGGCGGCGACGAGCTGTTCCTCGAGGACGCTCACTTGAACCTCGTGCGCAGGCCCATCTTGCCGGGATTGAAGATGCCGTCGGGATCGAGGGCAGACTTGGTTGCCTCGAAGATCGCCATCGCCTCGCGATGCTCGCCCGCCATGTAAGGCGCCTTCAGGAGACCGACACCGTGGTGGTGGCTGATCGTGCCCCCGACGCGCGTGGTGGCCTCGAGACCGTCGCGCCAGATCGCGTCGTAGATGCGCGATGCACTGGCGGCATCGGGGGCGTGGCTGGCGAACGTGAAGTAGATCGAGCAGCCGTCGGCGTAGGCGTGGGAGAAGTGCGCCATCACGACCGCATGCTGACCGATCGCTGTGCGCACCGAGTGATACATGTCCATCAGGCGCTCCCAGCTCGACGCGACCTCCATCGTGTCCGCGAACGCGCCGTCGCGGAAGACGGGAGACATCCGGTAGCTGACCGCGTAGCGATGCTTGAGCCACGCCCATCCCGGATCTTCACCCTTGTCACGCGCACCGCACGCCTCGAGCTCGGCAAACGTATTGGCGGCCTCGACCTCGGTGCGGATGCGTGCACCCTCGAGACCGATGATCAGGCGGCAGCCGCGGCGCGCGATCTTCTCGGCCACCGTGCCGAACACGCGATTGACGAGCTCGCTGCGATCAAGCGCAGCGTTCATCGCGTTCTTGCGCAGGCCCTTGCCGCGCGCGAGCTTGAGAAGGCGATCGATCAGGCCGTCGTCGTCGGGCGGCGGTGGCGCCGGATAGGCGGGCAGGGCGCCGGTCGAGATTGGCGGCTGCGGACCCCGGATCTCGTGCTCGGTCTCGGCGCTGTGATGGCTGAACGAGTTGATCAGCGTGTCGAGCTCGTCGTAGAGGCGGATGACCGCAGGGCGCAGGCCCTTCTGCAGCACGCGGCGGATCGCGGTCACACCAGCGGCGACGTCCTCGACTTCGTAGCCACGGAAGACGGTGAGCTGGGGCGCGGGCGACAGGCGCAGGCGCGCCGACGTGATGATGCCCAGGGTACCCTCGCTACCGACGATCAGCTGCGACCAGTTCGGGCCGCGCAACGCGCGGTTGGGACCGTCGGTCTCGATGATCTCGGCGCGCCCGGTGACCAGTGTCAGGCCTGCAACGCGATCCTCGACCTTGCCGTACTTCGTCGACAGCTGACCGGCAGCGCGCGTGGCGAGCCAGCCACCGACGGTCGAACAATAGATCGACGATGGGAAGTGACCGAAGGTGTAGCCGCGCCGCGCGAGCTCGCGCTCGAAGCGTTCACCGGACAGGCCCGCTTCGACATCGCACACGAGCTCGTCGGAGGCGACCGAGCGGAGCGCCTGCATGCGCTTCGTGTCGATCGTGATGCCGCCGAACAGCGGGACGGCGCCGCCGCACACACCCGAGCCACCACCGTACGGAATAATCGGGATGTGCAGCTGACGCGCGAGCTTCACGACGGCGACGACCTCGCGCACGTGCTCGGGCCACACCACCGCGTGCGGGCGATGGGCGGGCATGATGCCATCGCGATACGCGATCAGCAGTCGCGGCCACATGTCGCGCGAGTAGGTGTCGAGATCGACCGTGCGCATCGACACGCGTTTGGCACCGAAGATCGCCTCGAGCTCGCGCTGGAGCCGATCGACGTCGACAGCAGTCTGCACGGGAGAACGGTACAACAGCGAACCCGCTTTGTCGTACGTTCGCGCCCGTGAGTCTTCCCAGTCTCGATCAGATCCGGACCATCGCGGTCATCGGCGCCGGCACCATGGGGCACGGCATTGCACACGTCGCGGCAGTCATGGGCGCCACGGTCCGCGTGTACGACGCATTGGCCGGCGGTGCCCAGGCCGGCATCGACAAGGTCGCAAAGAATCTCGCCAAAGGCGTCGAGCTCGGCAAGGTCACACCGGCGGAACGCGACGCTGCGCTTGCGCGGATCTCCGCGAGCACGACAATCGCTGACGCGTGTCACGACGTCGATTGCGTGATCGAGGCGGTGCCCGAGCGTATCGAGCTCAAGCGCGAGATCTTCGGCGCCGTCGATCGCGCGGCGCCCGCGCACGCACTGCTCGCCACGAACACGTCGTCGTTGCCGATCGCGCAGATCGCAGAGTCGGTCGCTGATGGCAGCCGGCTCGTCGGCATGCACTTTTTCAATCCTGTGCACGTGATGAAGCTCGTCGAAGTGGTGCGCCACCCACGCGCGAGTGATGCGGCGGTGGCACTCGCCGTCGCGCTCGCCGAGAAGCTCGGCAAGACGCCGATCACGGTCACGGACAGCCCGGGGTTTGCGTCGAGCCGGCTCGGCCTCGTGATCGGTCTCGAGGCGATGCGCATGGTCGAGCAGGGCGTCGCGTCGGCGGCCGACATCGACACCGCGATGAAGCTCGGCTACGGCCATCCGATGGGACCGCTCGAGCTGACGGACCTCGTCGGTCTCGACGTTCGCCTCGGCATTGCCGAGTACCTGACCGGCGCGATCGGGCCCGGCTTCACGCCGCCGCAGGTGCTGCGTGACAAGGTCGCCGCGGGCAAGCTCGGCAAGAAGTCGGGCGAAGGGTTCTATCGCTGGTCTTCCGACGGGAAGCGGCTCTGACATGGCGGGGGCGCGGAGTTGATCGACAGCAGCGCCGGCACGAGCACGAGCGCGGCGAGTACGGTAGTGACCTCGCCGATCAGCGACGCCTTGCCGAAGCCGCGGATCGCGAGGTTGTCGCTGACGAGCAGCGAGCCGTAGCCGATCATCGTGGTCAGCGAGCACACGAAGACCGCGCTGCCGCTCGTACGCAACGTGGTGATCGGATCGGGAATGGCCTCAGCATCGTGACGGTGGGCGACGTTGATCGCATAGTCGATGCCAAGGCCGAGCGAGATCGGGAGCGCGACGAAATCCAGGAAGTTGACCTTGATGTCGAGCAGCGCGCACACGGCGATCATCAGCAACGAGCCGGCGGTGGTCGCGGCGATCACGGCGACGGCGCGGCGATTTCTGCCGACGAGGATGACGACCATGATGATCAGGCCGAACAGCGCGACCGCAGTGACGCGCGTGCCGTCTCTCTCGATCGCGGCGACGATGTCTGCGAAGATCACGCTCGAGCCGGAGGTCGTGACCGTCTCGCCGTCGGGGAGCTGCAGCCTTCGGACGACCGTCGCGAACCGGATCAGATCCTTGCCGTTCCACTCGTCGAGATCGAGTGCGGGGCGGATGGCGATCAGGTAGCCGATGCGGCCGTCCTTCTCGGTCAGCCGGTCGCGCAAACCGTGCGGGAGATCGTTCGCGGTGAACGTGTGAAGATCATCGGGCGGCCGCAGATCGGCGAGCTCGGCCCGCTCGTTCTCGGGGAGATCTTCGAGAGCGCCGTCGAGCATCGTTCGCAACTCCATGAGGAGCGCGAGGCGCGAGTCCTGGTCGGGCGGGACGAACGTCAGCACGGACTCGATCGTGCCGATCGAGCGGTCCTTCGCGAGCGCGTCGACGATCATCGGGACCTGTTCCAGCCGGTCCGCTGCCATGTAGGTCCGCCCCGACAGGCCGCGTCCAAAGTTGTGATCGGACTCGGCCATCCAGTGGCGCGCCGCGATCGAATCGGTGCCGACGGATCGCAGGTTCTTGATGTCGTATTCGAACGGATCGTTCGCGATGTAGCGCACGACGATCGCACCGGCACCTGCGAGCAAAAGGAGCGACGCAGCGACGACCACGTTGGAGCGGCGAAAGCCCAGGAACCGGACGAGCATCGTGCTGACGAACGGGTCCCGCTGCGAGATGCGCGTCGCGCCACCAAATCGCAGAATCAGCGCCGGCAGCAGCGTGTACGACGCGACCCAGCACACGAGCATGCCGAGCGCACCGATCACCGCGAAGTCGGCGAAGCCCTTGAAGCTGGTCGCTGCGAGCGAGCCGTAGGCGATCGCTGCACCGAGCGACGCGACGGCTGTCGGGCGCAGCGTGCCAGCGATCGCGTGCCTGAGCGATTCGGCGATCGACTCCGTGTCGCCTTCGGCGGCGCTGCGCGGGCCACCAGAGCCCGCCGTTGCGAGCTCGTGACTCCGGCGCTCCTCGAGAAACCGCGCGATCAGCAGGATGCCGTAGTTGATGCCGTTGCCCGCGATGATGGCCCCGAGGAAGGCGGTCGCTGCGTTGAGATGGCCTACGGTGATCGCTGCTAAGCCGAACGAGATCGCGGTCGCGGCCCCGACCGTGCCGACGAGTAACACGAGCAGCCGGGCACTGCGGAAGTACAGCGCAAGCACGAGCGCGACGAGCGCGGCCGTGACCAGGCTCGAGACCATGATGCCGCGGGAGATCGCGCTGTGCTCCGCGAGGCCCGTGACGACGCTGCCCGTGAAGCCGATCGTGACGTCGGGGTGCGCTGCGACCACCTGCGCGCGCACCGCGTGCATCGCGGCCATCAACTGTGCGCCCAGGCTGTTGTCGGTCGCGCGAAACGTGGCGCCGACCTCGAGCTTGGCGACTCTACCGTCGGGCGACAGGTTCGTCGGGCGGTCGAGCTTGGCCTCGGCCTCGTGCCGGCGAGCGCGCAGATCGTCGAGCCGCTGCTTGTCGAGGGCGGCCGTGGCGGCTTCGTCGTCGTCGCCGAGGTCAACGAACAGCGGATTGGCGGCGAGCTTTGCGTGGGCGATCCGTCGCTGCAGCGCATCGCGCGCCTCCTGCAGATCGGCGAGTGGGACGAAGAGATGACGGCGCGCCTTGAGGAACGCGCGGGTCTCGGCTTCGTCGCCGCTGACCCGCGCGACGAGCGGCGAGCGGAGTGCGGTCAGTCCATCCTGCATCGCGGCGGCGGCGGCGGAAGTCTCCGCGGGCGAGCTCGACTCGAGGATCACGAGCACCGTCTCGCTCGACTTCACGCGACTCTCGAGCCGACGCAGGTCCTGGACGGCGGCGGCGTCCTGCGGGAGCAAGTAGGAGAAGTCCGCACGCAGCGGCAACTGAAACGCGATCAGATAGACCGCAGCGGCGAGCAGCAGCGCGCTGCCCGCGATCACCGCGATCGCGCGCTGCCGTAACCAGGCGACGTAGCGTCGAGCCAGGTCATCGGGTTGCGCGTCGGCCACGGGCGGAGGTTAGCCCGCGTGGCGAAGCTGCACCACCGCGCGCGCGGCTACCAGAGTGCGCGACTACGCTTCGGTGCGTGCGTGCGCTCGGGGCGCGTCGTGTCGAGTGCGTTGCGCAGCGCTCGCTGGTTCTTCGTATCTTGCATGTCGCGCGCGTTTGCCTGCAGCTCGGGCGAAAGCGCATACGCGGCGAGCCGACCGGCGGCCGGTGACTCGCGCATCAGCTCCGCGACGACCATCGCGGTGTTTGGATCGACCGAGCGACCCTCGAGGCGAACTTCGAAGTGGAGGTGCGGACCGGTCGACCGGCCCGTCGAGCCGATCTGACCAATCCGATCACCGGCGCCGACGGCGGCACCGAGCTTGGTCTCGATGCGGCGCATGTGCGCGTAGCGCGTGACCACGCCATTGCCATGGTCAACGAACACGACGTTACCGTAGCCGCCGCGGCGACCCGCGAAGATCACGGTGCCGGCACCCGCGGCGAGCACGGGCGTGCCGGGCTTACCGCGGTAGTCGGTCCCGTGATGGAACTTCTGGCGCTTGCGGATCGGATCCTCGCGCCATCCGTAACCCGAGCTCTCGCTACGCGCGACGGGCTCCGTGGTGAGCAGCGCGAGATCCGGCATCACCGGCGCGAGCTTCTCGATATTGTCGACCAGCGTACGGAGCGACAACGGATCCAGGTGGCGCATCGGCGCCGGCGCTGCCGCTGCCAGCGCGGGAATCCCGAGCGAGGCAACGAGGGCGGTGAGGAGAATGGCTCGACGCATGGACCCGGATCCGGGGATCAGTTGTCCCCGCTCACCCCTCCGAGGGTCAATGTAGGCATTCGGGTTTTCGTCCGAATGTCAGGACGTGCCAGAAAATGGTTGAAGTTCAAACCGTCGAAATTCAAGATGCGCACCATTCATGAGATCGCGCCTGATCCCGATCGTGCTCGCACTCGCGGCAGCGAGCGCGTTCGCATTCGCGATGCAGACTGCGTGGTGGACGGCAGGCGAGGTCTCGATCGGACCGTTTGGCTCGCGCCACTGCTTTGGCGGTGAGTGCCGCGAGACGGGCCTCGCGTGGCTCGGCGGTAGCGAGCTCTGGCTGCGTGCGGCGGTCGCCGTGCGTGCAGGTGGCTACATCTCGATGTTCATTCTCGTCGTCGTCGCGGGCGGTCTCGCGTCCGGACGCATCCCGCGCCTGATGGCGCGCGCATCCCTCGTGGCGATCCTCACTGCGATCGCGAGTGGCGGCTACTTCGCGCTGAAGTTCCCCGGTGGCCTCAGCGGCACAGAGTCGGTGGGGCTCGGTCTGATCCTGTTCATCGGCGCGATCGTCGTCGGAATCGCAGCCGCCGTCATCACGCTGCGCATGCCCGATCCGAAGCGCGCGTGATCAGGCGGGACCGCCGCGTGCAGCGTGCGCGGCGTTGAGTGCAGCATCCGAATCGTCGAGGCGTAGCGCCATGCGCGCTTGCGAGCGCAGCACGAAGAACGCGGTGACCGTGAGGCCGACGAGCGCAGGCATCAGCAGCAGGCCCAGATTCTTGTGCCCCTCGAACGCGAGCGGTTGCTGGACGAACGCACATAGATCGTAGGCGCCGTGGAACGACACAGCGAGCAGATAGCCGCCGACGAGGCCGAGGCCCTTGCCGTCGAACCGGCGCCGCGCGGCCATCGCACCGATCATGCCGGTCCACATCGCGTGACCGGGCACCGCAAGCACGGCGCGCAAGATCCACGTCTGCAGCTGACCACCGAGCGTGTCCTGCTGGAGCAGATAAAGGATGTTCTCGACGAGCGCGAAGCCAAGACCGGCGCGGCTCGCGTAGACGATGCCGTCCATTCGCTCGTCGAACTCCGGTCGCCGCCACACGACCCAGTAGACGACCGCGATCTTGCACGCCTCCTCGATCGCAGCCGCCACGAAGAACGCGTGAAAGCTCGCGCCCTGATACGTCATGCGCGGCTGGATGTTCTCGCCGAGCGTGCTCGTCGCGACGCTCTCGAGGATGATCGCCGGGATCACCGACAGCATGCCGATGAAGACGACGAGCCTGCGTGTCCGGGCCGGTTCGGGCCGCTTGCGATCGAGACGATCGACGAGCCACATCGCCACGACGGCCGGAATCGCGCCCGATAGAGCGATCTGCCAGTTACCCACCGCATCCAAGTATCGACAGTTCCCCAGATGAATGCCAGCCCCGCTGCAAGCGTCTGATCCACACTCCAACCATGCGGACCCCGCCCTTACCGCAGTTTTGTTCGCTACGGTCGCCGTGATGCATGCGCCGCGCGTCGAGGCAGGTCGCGGCGCGGCATCGCTCAAGTACCTCGCCGATGCGACCGATGCGGTGGTCCTCGTCGACGTGGCGAAGGGCCGCAAGTCGCCCGTATTTTTGAAGGGCTTCGAGCTCGCGACCGACAAGCTGCCGATCCTCGCGACGATCAAGCTCGACAAGATCGAGACCGTGATCGCGGGACACGTCAGCAGCAACGAGGTCGTCGTGATCCTCGAAGGGAACGTCGACGCGCTTGCTGCCGAGGCCAAGAAGCGCAGCACCGCGACCGCGACCCACGCAGGCGTCACCTACTGGATCACGCCCGACGGCGAGGTCGGCGTGATCGCCAAGCGGCTCGTGATCGCCAGCCCCAAGACGTTCGATGCGGTGATCGACCGCGCGGCCGATAAGAAGCGTTCCCGGGGGCCCGCCCGGGTACGGACCTGGCTCGCCGCTGGCCAGACGAGTGCGGCGCTGGTGATCGCGGCCATGCCGGATGCCAGGGTCGCCAAGGACTTATCGAAGCGGCTGGGCGGATCCCCGCAGTTCGCCACTTTGTCGGTTGGTACGACCAGCAACCTGACGGTCGATGCCCGGGCCCAGTTCCCAGGTCGACAAGGTCCTCGGGTTTGCCAGGATATTGATGTAGGTGTCCGCGGACGGTCTGTCTCGACGGAGATCGACCGACCGTTGCTTGACACCCTGAGGTAAGCATCTGATCATTCTCGTGTGCCCCCGGAGCCATCTCCCGGCTTCCCTGCACGGGTGGGCCGGTACGAGGTGCTTACCCATCTCGCGACCGGTGGCATGGCGCAGATCTATCTAGCGCGCCAGTCCGGGCTGGGAGCCTTCGAGCGCCATGTCGTCCTCAAGACGATCTTGCGCGAGCGTGCGCAAGACCAGCGCTTCGTCACGATGTTCCTGGATGAAGCCAAGCTCGCCGCGACGCTCAATCACCAGAACATCGCGCAGGTCTACGAAGTCGATCAGGCCGACGGCGCCTACTTCATGGCCATGGAGTACGTCCATGGCGAGAACGCGCGCGCGATTCTCGAGACGACGCTGCGCCGCGGCTGGACGATTCCGCTCGAGCTCGCAGTGATGATCGTCAGCGGTGCGGCCGCCGGTCTCAACCACGCACACGAGCGACGCGGCAAGAACGGCGCTCCGCTCAACATCGTTCACCGCGACGTCTCGCCGGCCAACGTCATGGTCGGCTACGACGGCAGCGTGAAGGTCCTCGACTTCGGCATCGCGAAGGCCGAGGAGCGCGCGACCAAGACGGTCGGCGGCACGATCAAGGGCAAGTACGGCTACATGTCGCCCGAGCAGTGCAAGGGCAAGCCGATCGATCGCCGCAGCGACATCTTCGCGCTCGGCATCTGCCTCTACGAGCTCACCACGCTGCGCCGGGCGTTCAAAGGTAACGACGACTTCGAGACGATGAAGCGCATCGTCGCGGGCGACGTGATCCTGCCGAGCGTTGCGGTCCCCGGCTATCCGCGCGAGCTCGAAGCGATCGTGCTGACCGCGATGGCGAACGACGCCAATGCGCGGTTCCAGACCGGGCAGGAGATGATCGAGGCGCTCGATGCGTTCGCAGTGCGCGGCAAGCTCACCGGTTCGAACACGGCGATGGGCCGGTTCATGGTCCAGCTGTTCGGCAACAAGCGCGAGCCATGGGTCGAAGGCGGCGGGGACCATACGCAGCTGACCGAGCCCAGCGGCGAGATGGATGCGGACAACGACGAGAAGACGCTCCTGATCGAGGATCGGCATCAGCAGCAGCGAGAGCCGCCGCAGCAGCAGCAACCGTTGCATCGCCCGCTGACGTCGACGAATCCGGGTCTGGGTCGTGCCTCGGGTGGTGCGCCCGCGCTACCCGACTACGGTCAGTCATCCCCGTCGGAGTGGCAGGGCGACAATCGCTCCGGTCGTCATCAGCAATCGCGGCCAGGCGCCGGCGCGAACGGTGGCTACGGCTCGAATACGCCGCCCAATGGCAACGCGCCGATGCACGGAAATGCACCGGCGCAGCCGCCGCGTCGCCTCGGTTCGGCGCCGCAACTGCGCGCGGAGACCAATCCCGGCAAGTACCCGCTCGTCGACGAAGCCGCGTGGGGACAGCAGGCGCTGTCGAGCATGCAGCATCAGCAGCCCGACGGCGGCGCAACACGGCTGCAGACACAGGCCCATGAGCAGGACTACCGGATCAGGTCCAAGAAGGGCTGGATCCTGCTCGTGATCTTGATGCTGATGGGCCTCGGCATCGGTGCGCTGATCGCCTGGTCGAGCAGCTGAGCGCAGTCCGGAGGCGCTCCCGACCGTTGCCGCTTGGGTGCTTTGCGCTTCCCATGGCATGGTCGCGCCATGGCGACGGCGACGACCCAGAACACCGATAGGCTCTCCAGCTTCAACCCTGCCACCGGCGAGGTCATCGGTACGGTGCCCATCATGACGGCGGCCGATGTCGATGCCGCCGTCGCGCGCGCACGCGTCGCTTCACAGACATGGTCGACGCGATCGTTTGCAGCGCGCACCGAGGAGCTCGTCGCATTCCGCAAGGCGATCGCCGCGGCGGCCGACGAGATTGCCGATGTCCTGCATCGCGAGAACGGCAAGCCGATGCTCGAGGCGTACAGCGAGGTGATGATGGCGCTCGGCCATCTGTCTCACGCTGCATCTCGCGCCGAGCACGCGATGCGGCCCAAGAAGGTCAGCTCCGGTCTGCTCGCGAACTTTCGCGCGACCATCAGCTATCACCCGCTCGGCGTGATCGGCGTGATCGGTCCGTGGAACTACCCGCTGTTCACCCCGATGGGCTCGATCGCGTACGCGCTCGCCGCCGGCAACGCGGTCGTGTGGAAGCCGAGCGAGCTCACGCCGCTCGTCGCACTCGAGATCGAGAAGATCGCCAAGCGCACGTTCGCACTGCCGGATCTTCTTCAGGTCGTCACCGGCGCGGGCGCGACCGGTGCGGCACTCGCGAAGGCCGCTGTCGACAAGGTCGCGTTCACCGGCTCGGCCCCGACCGGCAGGCGCGTGATGATCGCGGCCGCCGAGCGGCTCACCCCGGTGCTGCTCGAGCTCGGCGGCAAGGATCCGATGATCGTCGACAGCGATGCCGACATCGCTGCGGCGGCAGAGGCTGCGGTCTACGGCGGCCTCACGAACGCGGGCCAGGCGTGCATCTCGGTCGAGCGCGTCTATGTCGCGGAAGCCATTCACGACAAGTTCGTCGAAGAAGTCATCAAGCAGGTGCGCGAGCTCAAGGTCGGTGGCGACGATGGGCATCTAGGCGCGATGACAAGCCCCGCGCAGGTCAAGATCGTCAAGGACCACCTCGATGACGCCGTCGCGAAGGGCGCAAAGATCCACACGGGCGGTCCCGATGCGATCAGCGGCGCGTACATCCAGCCGACGGTGCTCACCAACGTCGATCACCGCATGAAGATCATGACCGAGGAGACGTTCGGTCCGGTGATCCCGATCGCCAAGGTCGCGTCGGTCGACGAGGCCATCAGGCTCGCGAACGACACCACGTTTGGCCTCGGCTCGAGCGTGTTCGCCGGTAAGCGTGCGCGCCACATCGCCGACCGGTTGCGCGCGGGCATGACCTCGATCAACTCCGTGATGGCATTCGCGGGCATCCCGACGCTGCCATTCGGCGGCGTGGGCGACTCGGGCTTTGGCCGCATCCACGGCGACGAGGGCATCCGCGAGTTCACGCGCATCAAATCGACGGCCGAGCAGTCGTTCTCGATCCCGCTCAACATGATGTCGTTCCGCCAGCCCAAGGACGCGCCCAAGAAGATCCGCGGCATGATCAAGCAGCTCTACGGCGAGGGCGTCGTGGCAAAGGCGGGCGACTTCCTGCGCAAGCTGCGCTGATGCGCGCGTTCGCGCTGGTCGCGATCGTTGTCGCCGCAGTCGGCTGCCGGCCGGGGAAGCCGAAGCTCGACTGCAAGCGTCCGGTGCAGATCACCGCCGAGGCGGGCAGCGTGTGGTGGTTCGGCGAAATGCACGGCACCGTCGAGTCGCCAGCGTTCATCGGCGATGTCGCGTGCGCCGTCGCGCAAGCGGGTCAGCACGTCCAGGTCGGTCTGGAGATCTGGAACACCGAGCAGCGCGCCATCGACCGGTTCCTCGAGAATGGCGAGCGCGACGCGCTCCTCGCCGGTCCGTTCTGGACCGCGCACGACGGACGCAGCAGCACTGCAATGGTCGATCTCCTCGATCGCGTGCGCTGGTTGCGTCGCGCTGGCGCGAGGGTCGACGTGATCGCATACGACGTGACGAACAAGCCTGATCGCGATGAGGCGATGGCGATAAAAGTTCTCGCGTCGCGCGACGCGTACGGCGTCTTCATCGGCCTGTCGGGCAACATCCACTCGCGGCGTACGAAGTGGAACGAGACCACGCCGCTGGTCTCCCACCTCGTCGATGCCAAGCTGCCGGTGCGAACCCACGACGTGTCTGCCTCGGGCGGTTCGATGTGGGCCTGCATGGCGACCGGCGACAGCGAGCCCGTGTGCGGCGAGCACCCGATGAACAAGGACGTTGCGGCGGGAACACCGTGGACGCTGGGTCCGCCGAAGGACGCGTCGCACGACGGCGTGTACTACGTGGGCGCGACGAAGGCCGCGTTCCCGGCGAAGCCGTAGGCGAGCGCTAGTACTGGCAGTGCGCGTCGCCGGTCGGGCACTGGAACCGGACGTGGACATGGTCCGCGTGGTTGGGCTCGTGGCGCACGATGCCCGCGCACTGGCCACGGCCGTGCGGGTACTGGAATAGCTTCGCGAGGTACTCGGGGTTCTCGCCGTTCTCGAGGGCCCAGTTATAGAGCAGGCCCTGCAGCTTGAAGTCGAGGAACATGACCTGGACGCCGCCTGGATCGCCGCCCGTCTTCGCAAACTCTTCGACGAGGACAAACGTCGCTTCGAGGTCGAGGTTTTCTGAAGTCCCGACGACGAAGCTCTCGGGATAGTTCGCCGGCTTCTGCTTGAAGATGAGGCCGATGTCGACATCGCGCCCCGACTGGTGCGAGCTGTGATCGGTGATGCGCCCGCCGGTTAGCTGAGACATATCGCCGATCGCGATCGGGTGGGTGTCATAGAAGCGGTCGGCGACGTCGCTGACAACGCGCTCGACGGTGTCGACCATCGGATTCGTACCGTACGCGCGCCACGGCCGGCGGATCACGTAGCCCTCACCGGGCTCGAGCATCGCGGGATCGTGGAGCGCACCGGCCCACGGCGCACCGAGCGACTGTCCTTCGATCGGACCGCGCGGCATCACGTAGGTGCGGTGGCGCCTCGCGAGCACGAGCTTCTTGCCGTTCTTGCCCTTGGCCTTGCCACCGCGCTTGCTGTCGCGCTGGCTCGGCCCGCGGGTCGAGACATCGGCCGACGCGACGTGCTTGGTCTTGCTGACCGCGGTCGGTTTCGCCTTCGGTCTACTGCTGCGCTTCGCATCGGCGGTGGAGGCAAATGCGAGCAAACCGAGGGCAACGACGAGCGAGCGCATCGTTTTGATCGTGCTCACTCTTGGCTGCGCGATCCAGTTTTTGCGGCGGACTCTTGAAGATACTTTGAGCTTCAAGGAGCGCGCTTGGCGCGAGCCGAGGCGCATCGCGCGGCGAGGAGCTGTCCGACAGCCGTGAGATCATCCTCGAGGGGCTTCTTGAAGTCGTGCCGCTTGAGGGTCTTTGCGGCCTCGACGAGGGAGCGCAGGTCGCCGCACGCGCGATGGGCGACGAGCAGGGGGGCCGCACCACCGTTGTAGACCCGCACTTCAGTAAGCGACGCATTGTTCGGGCGCTTGCGCATCCTCAGGTCGTCGACCAGCTCGTCGATGATCTTGGCCTTGGCGGCGAGCTTCCCCTCGCGGGTCTGCGACGAGTCGTAGAGGGTCTTGAGCGCCGTGTACGCCGCGAGCAGGCGGGCGACGCGAGGCAGGTGGAGCGCCTGGCCGAGGGTCCACGCGATGTCCTCCGGCGAGCCCGGGCCGAACCGGGTCTGGATCCAGGTATCGGTGAGCGCGTCGGCGACGTACGAGGCGAGGCTCTCGTTGAAGAACGGCTGATCGTTGACCAGCACGGTGGCATGCACGCTCTCGTGGAGGATCACGTTGGCGAGCTCGGGCAGTGCGTCGTCGCCGCCGCCGAGCATCGTCGACAGCACGGGATCGGG
>JAYVWH010000648.1:0-6605 GCA_043786265.1 Kofleriaceae bacterium
TGCTCGTCGAGCTGCGACTCCATGTTCTTGACCTGCGAGTCGGGCAGCATCTCGGCGAGGCCCTCGGCGAGGACGATCGTGCCGTAGTGCTTGCCGCGCTTCTCGCGCGTGATGATCAGGTCGACGACGCGGTCGACGAGCGCATCGAGCGAGAGCTTGAGGCCCTTACCATCGACGGTGAGATTTCCGGTGACGTCTTCGACAGCGATCACGAGGTTCGCCTCGCCCGCGATCGCGACGCCGTACGACAGCCACCCGGCCTTGCGGCCCATCGTCTCGACGATGAAGTAGCTGCTCGTCGCGATCGCATCCGCGCGCAGGTTCTGCAGCTCTTTGGCCATCACATCGACGGCCGTGAAGAAGCCGAACGTGAAGTCGATGCCGCGATAGTCGTTGTCGATCGTCTTGGGCAGATGGATGACCTGCACGCGGCGCGCTTCCTTGGGCAACCGCATTTGATACTCGTAGAGGAAGTTGGCGGTCTTGAGCGTGTCGTCGCCACCGATCGAGATCAGCGCGTCGATCTCGAGATCGACCATCGCGTTGTAGACATTGCGCAAGCGCACCGTCTT
The DNA here is from genome assembly GCA_043786265.1 of Kofleriaceae bacterium. Lineage (GTDB taxonomy): Bacteria > Myxococcota_A > Polyangia > Haliangiales > Haliangiaceae > JABFXX01. Next base: position 573 of record JAYVWH010000648.1, read on the forward strand.
CTTCTCGTCGTCGAGGTCGGCTCGCTTTTCGATGCCCTTGCCCGGGTTCGAACGGGCAGTGCCGATCACGACGCCGCGCGTGTTGCGCAGACCCGACAGGTCCTTGAAGTTGAAGATGCGGTAGTGCTCGTCGGGAAGCAGCCGGTGGGTGACTGGATGGTAGCTCTCGAGGTTCGAGTAGCCGTGGAAGAACCCGACGCACTCACGGTCGTCCTCGAGAAACGAGATCGCCGCGGAGGAGATGACGGCGTTCGCGGCCGGCGCAGGGCCTCCGGAGAACACGATCGCGACGCGCTTGATGTGATCGCCCTTGCGGCTCATTGCGCGGACCTTACAGCGTGCGCGTGCGTGCGGCCAGTGTGCGAGCACGCGGTCTTGGTGCGTAACTACCCGCGAACACTTGGGAGATCGGACCGGCACGATCGCGCCGGTGCAGCGACCCACGACATGGCCGCTCGCGCGCGTGATCAGCGACGGCTGATCACCTCGCCTTCTTCTTCATGATGATCAGGTGGCCGTGGAGCTTCTTGTCGGGATAGCCGAAGCGAAACGCGAGGTCGCGCTTGGGCTGCGCCTTGTAGACGTCCTTCCACTGCGGCGTGACCTGGCCACCGGCCGCCATGTTTGACGCCTCGTAGACGCCCCATGTCTCATACTCGAAGCCCGCGGGCTCGCCGATCTTCGGCGGTAGGCCGGTCGAGTCGGAGACCATCCAGTCGACGTGCCCGATGATGTACTCGCGCATCTTCTTGAACACGCCGAACGACAGCAAGTAGCTCGCGGCCTTCGTCATGCCCGCGACGTGGCCCTTCTTCTCGAGGTGCGCGAGCGCCGATGGATCCGTCTTGATGTGATCGTCGTCGAGGTTCGCCATGATGTGGCGGTACGTCTGCTCCTTGGAGCCGCCGGCCTTCTTGAACTTGATCTCGACGTCGCCGAACATACGATTGCGCTTCGCGAGATCCTTGATCTTGTCGATCTTGGTGAGGTCCTCGTCGGAGAGGTAGACGACGGTGCCGTCCTTGGCGAGCTTGAAGTAGCGCATCGAGATCGGCTCGTAGCCGTGGATCGTCAGCGCGCTCAGGCTGAAGATCAGCTGCGTCGGCAGCTGACCGCCGCGCATCGCGCCGATCATGTTCATCGTCACCGAGAAGTTCGAGCGATAGAGCGACGAGATCTCCTTCGCGACCACGGCGAGCGCGGTCTTGAGCTGTTGGTCGTCGAGCTTGGCGAGTGCGCGGGGATCGCCGGCGGGCTCGAGCGAGAGCGTCGTGATCTCGTCGGCGTCGGGATAGACCGTGAGTGCAGTCGACAGGTCGCCACCGGCGAACGGGTACACGACGGTCTTTGGCAGCGTCTTGGGTACGTGCGCCTCGAACCACGGCTTCGCCACGCTCACCCAGCTCTTCTTGTACTCGTCCTGCGCGGCCTTGACCTTCTCGCAGTGCGCGGTCACGAGCTCGGGCTTGACCTTGTCCGGCGCCTTGCCGTCGGCGCAGGCACCGACGACGAGCAAGCCCTTCGCATCATCGATGAACTCGTGCGGGGCCGCTTCTGCGTGAGCGGTGGCGAGACGGGCGACGACGACGACACAGGCGACGAGGAACGAGCGCATGGCGCGAGCCTGCCACACCAGCGCCCGAAGTTCCCGCGCAAGGTCGAACAACTGCGTGTAAGGTCACGCGATGTGGCGACTGGCGTTGTTACTGATCTGGGCCGGGTGTGTCGAGTCGAATGCCGTGACGTGCGAGCTCGGCGCCGACACATGGACATGTCCTGCGACTGCACTGTGTGATCCGGCGCGGGTCGGCTGCGTGACGACAGATCAGCTCGAGAGCTGCGTTGGCATGCCCGACGGCACCGGCTGCATGATCGGTGGTGCCCCTGGAGGAGTGTGCGAGACCGCGGTGTGCGAGCAGTCGCGCTGTGGCGATGGTTTCGTGGTCGCACCGGAGCAGTGCGATGGCGCAAACCTCGGCGCGATGCCGAGCTGTCTCGCGGCCGACTTCTACGACAACGTTCCCGTCGGCTGCGCGGCCGACTGCACGTACGACTACTCGGTATGTACGGGCACGTGCGGCGATCTCATGGTCAACGGCCCCGAGCTGTGTGACGGCGCGCCGCCAGCGTTGTCGTGTTTCGATCTCGGCTACGCCGCTGGCGTGCTCGGCTGCAAGCAGTGCGGGCCCGGCCTCGACGATTGCAAGCTGCTCGGCTGGACCGCGCGGTCGAACATGCTGCAGCTCAGAGCGGTGCGCGGCGACGACGATTTCGACGTGTTTGCGGTCGGTGCCTCGAGCAGCCTGCTGCACTTCGACGGCTCGATCTGGTCCGACATCGATGTCTCGAGCTGCGTGACAGCAGGCAACACGTTCTCGTTCGAGGGCGTCTATCCGCTCGGCAACAACAAGGCGCTTGTCGTCGGTGGTGAGGGCATGTCGCCGATGTTCAACGATGCGGTGCTCGTCACCGTCGATGGTACGAGTTGCACGCGCACGCTCGTCGCGGCCGGCGCGAAGTCTCTACAGGATGTGTGGCAGTTCAGCCCGACGAATATCTGGGCGGTCGGTGACGGATTCTTCCACTTCGACGGAACGTCGTGGACACGGACACAGCCGACGGTCTTGCTGTCGAGGATGTGGGCGTCGGGCCCGAGCGATATCTACGCCGTCGGCTCTGGGGGTGTCTGGCACTTCAACGGCACGAGCTGGGGCCCGTCGAGCACCGTGTCCACGTACGGGATCGACGTCACGGGTCGGTCCGCCAGCGATGTCTATGTTGGTGGCGACGCGGGCGTCGAACACTGGAACGGTAGTACGTGGAGCGCCCCCGCGAGCGCGCCGTTCAACGTGCTGTCCCTCGCGGTGTCGGACACTCACCTGTTCGCCGGTACGTATCAGGGTGTGCACGTTCTCGATAGCGGGCTGTGGTCGACACTCGTGCTGCCAGCACCGTTCACTCAGGCGGTCGATGGCGCCTGGATGTCCGCGAAGGGAAACCTGTACGTGACGGACTCGGACCGCGTGGCTCGCTACCCCGGCGGTGTGCTCACCGTGACACCGGTCGCGTCTGCAAACTACGCCACGAGCATCGCCGTGCGGGATGCGCGACGTGCGTACGCGTTGTTCGAGATTGGCTTGTTCGCCTACAACGGCTACGCGTGGAGCGCGGACTACACGTCGTCGCCGTACGCGTACGACACCTACTCCGACATGTGGCGCTCGCCGACCGACACCCTGTACTTCTCGCAGTACAAGGACACCGGTGCCGCGCTCATGTCCTGGGTCGACGGTGTGCCGCCGACATGGACGCTGGTCGCGTCGATTCCGGGCGGCGCGCAAGCCCTGTGGGGCACGTCGGACACCGACATCTGGCTGATCACCGCTTTCAGCCGCACCCTGCGCCACTACTCGGGTAGCTCCCAGCTCGATGTCGAGTGCGCGACCTGCACGCCGGGCGGGCAGTACAACGCGTTCTGGGGAACCTCGCCGTCGAACATCTTCGTGATTGGTTTCGGCGGTGAGATCTTGCACTGGACCGGAGCGGCGTGGTCCGCGATGACGTCGGGCACGACGAAGGACCTCTACGCGATCTGGGGCGATGGTCCTGGCAACGTCTTCGTGGCCGGTGACGGCGTCTTTCTGCACTACAACGGCACGAGTTGGGCCGCGCTACCCGCCGCGCCGGGGCGTGCGCGCGGGCGCGCCCTGTGGGGACGCGCCGGGGACGATCTGTTCGTGTCGACGACGCAGGGCGTCTACCACTACAGCAACACGCGCTGGTCCCGCGTACGCACGAACCTCGACAGCGGCGTGGCCGTGATCGGCGGCTCGGGCGTCGTCACGCTCATGCTCGACGATACTCTCGGGAACGTCGTGCGGCTCGTCCGCACGATCGATTGGTGAGCCAGCTGACGGCTCGACAGCCCCCGGGGGCCGAGATCGAACTTCAGGGGCGATGCTTTTCGACGACGTCGAACCGGAACGAGACCGGGTCCGCGGCGGAGAAGCCGGCGAGCGAGGCGGTCCCGGTGCCGATCGGCATCTCGGCGTTCGCCGTCAGGTTCAGCGTGGTCGCGAAGAAGCGATCGATCGGATCGGGGAGCGGCGGCTCGGCACCACCGGCGTACGACTCGAACAGCGGGTGCTCGATGTAGAGACCGTCGGCTCCCGCTTTGATTTTCAAATTCGTGTAGTAGCTGTCGGAGCCGACCTGCTGGACGACGAATTCGAGCGAGCCGGCGGCCCCCAGTGGGGTGAGGTCGACGGAGTTGATCATGCAGGCCGGCCCGCCGACGTTCGCAGGGTCGGTGCACAGCATCGGCGTCACCATCGCCGTGCGCAGCGGAGGGGTGCTGTCCGGACGCGCCTTCGCCTCGGTCTTGATCCAGATGATGAGAGCGCTCGACTCGGTGACGTCGAGCGCCGGTCCCGTGTGCATGCCCTTGGTAACGATGCGGCTGGACTGCGGTGCGCTCAGATTGACGACGCGCGGCACGTAGGCAACGAGCGTGTCGCGGCGCATGAGATCGTCGGTGCCGGCGATGTAGCCGATGTTCGGCATCGACCCGTCGTGGCACATCAGGCACTTCGCACCCAGGATCGGCAGTGCCTTGTCGACCCACGCCTGCTGCGCGACCTGCTCGGTCACGGGCAGGCCGACGAGGTTGTCACTCTGGATCTCGCCGGTGCAGGCAACCAGCAGCGGCAGAGCGACGAGCCCGAGGCGAACCACGTCGACATGGTACCGCAGGCGCGAGGTGGGCGAACCCTCACCGTTTCTGACTATTTGCGTCCCCCGGATTCCCCCGGCGGTGCTTGACGTTCGGACGTGCCGAACCTCACGGCAACCGGGGCCCGAGATGGAGGGGGCGGACCTGCGCCGACCCCCGGGGTATGTTGCCCCTGGCGTGGAGAATTCCGAGGACCCGACGGTGTCGCTCGACGGGACACCCGCCGTAGCATCGCTGGCGCTGCGAGCCGCGGGGCGTGCCGAGACGCCCGTTGCGACCACCGAACCTGCGCTCGTGTCGCTGACGACGGCAGCGGACGCGATGCACGACGAGGAGAACGAGCGCACCCGGCTGTTCATCGCCATGGGCTGGCTGATCAGCCTGATCGCCGCGGCCACGATTCCGTTTGTGGATGCGCCCCGCACGCTGGAGATCGTCTTCCTCATCGGATTGGCGACCGGTGGCGTGTGTGGCGTCATCGCATACCGGCGATTCGCCGACCCGGCGAACTACACCGAGCGCGCGCTGCTCGCACTCGCAGTGATCTGCGTGATCAACGGACACATTGGCGTGATGTTCTTCGGCACCTACTCGGCCGCGCCGGTGGTGGTCGTCGTGGGCATTCACTTCATCGGACGCACCGAGATCGAGCGAGTCGCGTACTGGATCTTCGTGACCGCGGTCGCGTGTTACTCGATGATCGCCCTGGTCCTGATCACGGGACTCGCGCAGGACCCCGGCGTGTTTGCATCGGATGTCCCGGTGCCGCGCATCACCCTCATCGCCGCGACGATGTTCGTGCTCGGCACGTACGTGCTCGCCTACTACACGGCGCGCACGTTCCGCATTGCATCACTGACGTCGATCGAAGAGCTGCAGAACGCAACGCGACTTGCTTCTCAGCGCGAAGCCTTGATGGAGGAGCTGCGCGCCGATCTGGAGCGCGCACTGCGCGTCGGTGGGCCGGGCCGCTACACCGACCAGGTCGTAGGTCCGTTCAAGCTCGGCATCGTGCTCGGCCGTGGCGCGATGGGCGAGGTCTACGAGGCGACGCACATCGAGACCGACGCACCCGCAGCAGTGAAGCTGCTGCGCCGCGAGCACCTCGCCGATCCGACACAAGTCGCACGGTTCTTTCGCGAGGTGCGTGCGTCGGCAGCCCTCGAGTCACCACACGTGGTGCGCGTGCTCGAAGCATCGGCGCCCGACGCGGCGTTGCCCTATCTGGCGATGGAGCGCTTGAACGGCGCGACACTTGGTGAGCTTCTCCGCAGCCAGACCCGCTTGCTCCCGGCCGACAC
>JAYVWH010000649.1:0-2420 GCA_043786265.1 Kofleriaceae bacterium
ACGATGGAGCCCGAGGTCGGCCTGTTCTACAACGGTATCGTCAAGAAGATCGTCGAGATCGGCGCGTTCGTCGAGATCATGCCGGGCACCGATGGTCTGCTTCACATCAGCGAAGTCGCCAAGGAGCGCATCCGCTCGGTCGAAGACGTCCTCAAGGAGGGCGACGAGGTCATCGTGAAGTGCATCAAGGTCGACCGCGACGGCAAGATTCGCCTGAGCCGCCGCGAGGCACTCGACGCGAACCCCGCCCCCGAGGACGTTCACAACTTCGTCATCTGATCTGACTTGTTCGCGCTGAAAGCCACGTGCTTGCACGTGGCTTTCGCCATTTTCGGGGCGACCGCGAGGTTGCAGCCGACAGGTTGCAGTCGAGAACCGCCGCCACACCCCACGCGGCTAACTCACTGGAACTGCGACGCCGGGACTTGGCCGGATGCTTGCTGTTCAAAGCATTCATGCGTCATCTGCCCCTGGTCTTCGTGGTCCTTGCAGGCTGCTCGCTCGGAACGGTCGAGCAGCGGATCGTCTCCGCGGACGAGCCGCTGCCGGAGGATCTCCAGCAGGGCGATGTCGTCAGCCGCGCCGGGGTCGAGGTCACGGTGCCCGAGCCGGGCCAGCAGGTGCAGATCGTGGGCGAGATGGACGACGGTACGAGCATCGAGCTGACCGTGCGCAACCCGCTCGACAGCATCGTCGAGATCGTCGATTCGCCCGAGGAGCCGCTCGTGCTCGGAGCCGGCTCTACCGCTCCGTGCCAGGACGGCGCGTTCAACCTCGCCGGTCACAAGTGGACGACCACTTACCAGTGGAAATTTCAGGCCGGCAGTACGCCCGCGGGCAACAGCCAAGGCAATGTCGAGCTCGCGCTCCGCAACGCGGCCAACGCGATCACCACGCAGCGCAACGACTGCGGTTTTGCCGATCAGGTATCCGCGACGCACACCTACCTGGGGCGCACGACCGCTGCCCCGAATATCCGCGGCACCACTACCGCCGTCACCTGCGGCGGCGCCGACGGCACGAACTCGATCGGCTTTGGTGCGCTCCCGACAGGTTTTCTCGCGGTCGCGTGCAGCTGGACCGACGGTGCCGGCCACGCGGTCGAGGGCGACATCAAGTACAACACGCGCCACAGCTGGTATGCGCTCGACGTTCCGGCCGGGTGCAACAACCGGTTCGGTGTTCAGGCCGTCGGAGCGCACGAGCTTGGCCACGTGTTCGGCCTCGCGCATGTCTCGGAGACAAGTCACCCGAACCTGACGATGAGCACCGCCGCGCGGGCATGCTCGAACGCGCCGCTGTCGCTCGGCCTCGGCGACGTCCGCGCGCTCCGCCAGCTGTACTGATGCGGTAGACTGGCGCCTGTCATGGCACCGCGCGTCCAATTCCGTCGGCTTCGACCCGACGCGATCGTGCCCCGCTATATGTCGGCGGGTGCCGCCGGGATGGACCTCGCCGCTGCGATCGACACGCCGGTGAGCCTGGCAGCAGGTGCAACTGCGGCAGTCGGAACCGGGCTCGCGATGGCAATTCCGGCCGGCTTCGAAGGACAGGTCCGGCCGCGCTCCGGGCTTGCGCGCAAGTACGGCATCACGATCCTCAATGCGCCCGGCACGATCGACTCGGACTACACCGGGGAAATTGCCGTCTTGCTCGTCAACCTCGGCCGCGAGCCGTTCACGATCGCAACGGGCGAACGCATCGCTCAGCTCGTGATCGCGCCCGTCGCGCAGGCGGAGCTTGTCGAAGTCGAATCGCTCGGTGACACCGAGCGCGGCGCCGGCGGCTTCGGATCGACGGGGCGGTAGGCGGATGACCGCGCGCGGACACAAGCCGACCAAGCGCGGTTCGCCACCTGCGCCGAGCGGCGCCGATTTCGACGACGCGCCGACCGAGCTCTACGACTCGGGAACCCACAAGCCGGCTCAGCCGCAGCCCGCACCGCACCAGAGCTCGCCGATGATCGCGATCTCGATGAAGACGCCGGCCGATCCCAACATCCCGCGGATCAAGATGCCCGAGCGTGAGATGCCGCACGTCAAGCTGCGCGCGATGTCTGAGGTCGCTCCGGCGCGGCAGCCGCAGAACCTGGGCAACCTCGCGCCGCCCTATGATCCCCGCGCGGCCCGCCAGCGCAGCATGAGAGACTACGTGGTGTGGGGCTGTCTCGCAGTCATCCTGGCGTCGGCGGTCGCGCTCGTCGTGTGGTTCGTGGCGGGATGAGGGATCCAGCCACGAACGCGGATGGGGGAGCATGCTCGTTTGCGTCGAGGCGGTGCGCGCGGCAAGCTCGTGATTGTCGCCGACGTCGCCTACTTCGAAGCCGCCGCGCCCGACGGAATGGTCGCGACGCTGCTGCGTCGTGCCGCGCCTGTGCCCGCGTAGAGCGCAGTACAACACGCGGGGCCGCTCCCGCCGGC
>JAYVWH010000650.1:0-3387 GCA_043786265.1 Kofleriaceae bacterium
GGTGAGCCCGGCGGGTACCTCGGCCTCGAGCTCAAGAGCCTCGAGCGCCAGAAGGGCAGCACGAGCATCGCGCTCGTCAAGGGCGCTATCGGCGAGGCCGAGTGGCGCGATGACATGATCATTCAGTGGAACCAGACGCCGCACGAGAAGTCGGGCGCCAAGCTCGCCAGTGGCAAGCTCGAGATCGAGCGCCGGTTCACGCCGCAGGAGAAAGAGAAGGTCCAGACCAAGATGGGCCCGTTCGATTCCGAGAAGCTCGGCCTGATCACGACCGGCCGCATCACGCTCGACAACGCCGCGCCGACGAACAAGCCGATGGAGCTGCCGGCGAACTGGACCTCGACGATCTGGCTCGCCGAGGGCGAAGGCATGACGCAGGCCCTCAACAGCTACGGGCACATGTATCAGCTCGTCGACGCGCAGCTGAAGTGAAACGCGCCACCTGGCGCGTGCTGAAGCCGCTGCGCGATGCGGTTCGCGCGGGGCACCCGTGGATCTACGATCGCGCGCTCGCGCCGCCGCCGCAGGGTGTCGCCGCCGGCGATGTAGTCACGCTCATCGACGAGAAAGGCCCGCTGTGCACCGCGCTCGCGGATCCGGGCTCGCCGCTGCGCACGCGCGTGCTCGATCAGGCGCCGGATGCGACGTGTGATGGCGCATGGGCGCGTGGCCGCGCGGAAGCTGCAACGCGACGTCGCGTGCGCGATCCACTCCTCGTCGGCTGTACGGGCCGGCGCATCGTGCACGGCGAAGGGGATGCGTGCCCGGGCCTCGTGATCGATGTCTACGCGGACACCGCGGTCGTCGTGTTCGACGGGCCGGCCGCATCGGTGTTCTGGCGCGCTCGCCTCGACCACGTGCTCGCCGGGCTCGAACGAGGTGGTATCGAGATCCGGCATGTGTGGATCAAGGGTGAGCGACGCGACCGCTCCGCCGGAGAAGCGCTGCGTGGCGATCCGCCAGCGATCATCGTGATGAACGAGGACGACGCGCGCTTTGGCGTCGATGTCCGATCGGGGCAGAAGACCGGCTTCTTCCTCGACCAGCGCGACAACCGGCGCACCGTGCGGCGTCACGCGGCCGGCGCGACCGTGCTGAACGTCTTTTGCTACACCGGCGGATTCTCGCTCCACGCCGCGCTCGGTGGGGCGACGCGCGTGACGAGCGTCGACATCGCAGGTCCGGCGATCGCGGCGATCGAGACCAATCTTGGCCACTCGGGCCTGCCGGTCGACGCACACGAGCGAGTGACCGCGGACGCGTTCGAGTTCTTCGCGCGAAGTAAGGCCCAGGGCCGCCGCTGGGACCTCGTGATCGTCGACCCGCCAAGCTTCGCGCCGAGCGAGCGCGTCAAGGGCGCCGCACTCAAGGCCTACGAGAAGCTGGCTGTCGCGGCCCTCGCGGTGGTCGAGCCCAACGGGCGCTTCGCCTTCGCGTCCTGCTCCAGCCACGTGACCGAGGCCGACCTGCTGGGCGTGATCGCAAGGGCCGGCTGTGCCGGTCCGCGCAGCGCCGCCGGAGGAGGTGCGGAGTCGACCGGCAGCGCGCTCGCTAACCTTCGCTTGCGCCAAGCGGCAGGGGCTGCCAGCGATCACCCCGTCCTCCCGGCGTTTGGAGAGGGTCGATACCTCAAGTTCCTGTTTTTTGACGTGGGGTGATTGTCAGGGCACTGAGGTGCCTGATTTGCACTCGAAAATTAGGGACTTGACCCCACTCCCACACTTCGCTACAGACGCGGGTCCGCCCTCGGAGGCATCTATGCGCACGTCCCGCTGGCTCCTCGTCACCGCCCTGATCTCGCTGTTCATCACGCCATTGGTGGGGTGCAGCGATAACGGCAACAACCCCACCAGCGACATCCAGTGCAGCGACGGCGTCGACAACGACGGCGACGGCACCAAGGACTTCCCGGACGATCCGAGCTGCGATGGTGACGACGACCTGACCGAGGACGGCTTTGTCAGCCCGCAGTGTGGCGACGGCCGCGACAACGACGGCGACGGCAAGCGCGACTACCCGAATGACCCCGGCTGCTTCGCGAAGCAGCAGGACAGCGAAGAGGACGACTGCCCCAACGGGCCGTCGTGCCCGCAGTGCTCGAACATGATCGATGACGACATGAACGGGCAGACCGACTACCCGAGCGACAGCGGTGGCTGCAGCGCGGCGTCGGACACCGACGAGTACACGCAGAACCCGCTCGCGTGCGGCGCGGGCGTGCAGATCAAGAAGCTCCCGTTCACCGGAAAAGCCACGGGCATGCTGATGGCAGGTGCGGCTTCCGCGCTCACGTCGCCGATGTGCGGCGGCTCGGGCAAGGAGGAGGTCTACGAGATCCGCGTGCAGGTTCCCAAGGTCGTCGTCGCGTCGACCGACAACGATCAGACCACCGCCGACACGGTCGTCTACATCCGCGGCGAGATGTGCTCGGACATGACGAGCGAGATCGCCTGCAACGACAACCTCGACACCGTCGTGAAGAGCTCGACCGTGACGGCGGCGCTGCAGCCGGGCACGTACTACATCGTCGTCGATTCGAAGGATGCCGTTGGCGGCATGTATGACCTCTCGGTCAACTTCTTCATCGGCGAAGGCACCGTGTGCATGGGACCCGGCGATTGCGGTCCCGGCCTGATCTGCCGCGTCCCGAAGGGCATGACCGACAAGCAATGCGCCAAGCACGTCTGCGAGGACACCGTCGACGAAGATGGTGACGGCAAGAACGGCTATCCGAGCGATCCGGGCTGCACCACGCTGACCGACGACGACGAGATGGACGGTTGTCCGGGCGTGGGCCCGAACTGTCCCGAGTGTGGCGATCTAGTCGACAACGACCTGGACACCAAGATCGACTTCGGCAACAACGGTGACGCCACCTGCACCTCGGCCTCGAGTGCGAGCGAATCGTGCGTCTCGACGGACGGCGTGTCGACGTTGATCGTCGCGGCGACGATGGACACCACCGTCGGTGCGGTCAACGACGTCAAGGTCGCGTGCGCGACCTCGGGCACCGGCACCGCAGCGGACCGGACCTATCGCCTCGACCTGCCGGCGATGAGCAACCTCACGATCACCAACACCAACTCGTTCGACGCAGCGGTCGCGCTCTACAACTCGACCTGCGGCAACACCGCGCTGCAGTGCAAGGACGAGCCGGAGAATCTCGTCCTCGGCCCGCTGCAGGCGGGCGCATACTATTACGTCGTCGATGGTTACTCGACCGACACGGGCGCGTACACGATCACCGTGTCCGGCTCGATCGCTCCGATGGAGAGCTGCGAGAGCCCGCTGGCAGCCGCCGGTGCGATCACGTGCAGCCTCGGCTATGCGTGCCAGGGCGCCGCCGGGCAGAAGAAGTGCCAGCCTGCGGTCTGCTTCGACGGCATC
>JAYVWH010000651.1:0-3575 GCA_043786265.1 Kofleriaceae bacterium
CCTTTACACCTGCCACCTTTGGACGTACGCTTTGATTCAATCGTCGTACCAATGTCTGCAGGCGCGGCGTCGCGCCGCCGACCACGTCAACTAGCTGAGTCCTAAGGAGAAACCCATGGGCATGGAGATGCGTCAGGAACTGAAGCTGTCGCAGCAGCTGGTGATGACACCGCAGCTGCAACAGGCGATCCGGCTTCTTCAACTATCGCGCATGGAGCTGGCCGAGCTCGTGCACGACGAGATGCTCGACAACCCCATTCTCGATGACGAGATGGACCTCGATAACGAGCGCAGCCGCGAGCGTGACGAGATGGGCGGGGACGAGCAGCAGCTCCACCAGCTCGAGTCCGCCGGCTCGACCGAGACCGCGATCGAGGGCTCGGTCATCGATGGCGTGGCCCAGACCGAGGTCAAGGGGGATGCGGCCGCGGTCAACGAGATCGACTGGGAGAACTACCTCGACAACTACTCGATGGGACCGCCGATGCCGGCGTTCCGCGGGGACGGCGAGGAGATGCCGTCGCTCGAGCAGACGCTGACCAAGCCCCCGAGCCTGTACGACCACCTCGCGTGGCAGCTCAAGATGGCGACGCCGGCGCTGACGCCCGAACAGCTCGAGATCGGAATGACGATCCTCGGCAACGTCGATGCGGACGGTTACTTCAAGGATCCACCGCTGCACGAGATGGCGTCCGACCTCGGCGTCGATCCGGTGCTGTGCGAGGAAGTGCTCGAGAAGATCCAGAGCTTCGATCCGACGGGCATCGGCGCGCGCAGTCTCGCGGAGTGCATGTTGATCCAGGCGATGGCGTGCGGCCAGGACGACGACCTGGTCGTCAAGATGATCCGCAGCCACCTCGGCAACCTCGAAAAGAAGAACTACCAGGCAATCGCGCGCGACCTGAAGCAGCCGCTCGAGGAGATCTATGAGGCCGCCAAGGTCATCATGGATTTCGATCCGCGCCCGGGCCGCCAGTACTCGAGCGACGATCCGCACTACGTCACGCCCGACGTCTACATCCACAAGGTCGGCGACAAGTACTTCGTCGTGCCCAACGACGACGGTCTGCCCAAGCTCAAGATCAGCGGCTTCTACAAGAACGCGATGGGCAACTCGGCCGCGTCCAAGGACTACGTCCAGGACAAGTTGCGCAGCGCGCAGTGGCTGATCCGGTCGATCCAGCAGCGCCAGCGCACGATCATCAAGGTCGCCGAGTCGATCCTGAAGTTCCAGCGCGACTTCTTCGACAAGGGCATCGCCTACCTCAAGCCGCTCATCTTGCGCGACGTCGCCGAGGATATCGGCATGCACGAATCGACGGTCTCGCGCGTGACGACGAGCAAGTACGTCCACACCCCGCAGGGCATCTACGAGCTGAAGTTCTTCTTCAACTCCGGTATCTCGCGCACGAACGGCGAGGACCTCGCATCGCAGGCCGTGAAGTCAAAGATCAAGGAGCTGGTCACCGCCGAGGATCCCAAGCGTCCTCACTCGGACCAGAAGATCGTCGAGCTGCTCAAGAAGAGCGGTATCGACATCGCCCGCCGCACCGTCGCGAAGTACCGCGAGCAGCTCGGCATCCTGTCGAGCAGCAAGCGCAAGCAAGTCTTCTAGATCTACTGGTACGGGACAGGCGGCTGCTGCCGGATGCAGATCTGCGCGAACTTGCTCTGCTGGGCTTCTGTGAGCTGCTTGAAGTAGAGCTTCGCCTTGTAGCGCGCTCGTTCGCGATTTGCTCGCCGACATCGCACCCCGTTGCAACGGGTAAGCGGTACCATCGCAGGCGAACCTTTATTGGGAGGCGCTCGATGCAATTCGCGGTGACGTTCCGCCATATGGAACCGACCGATGCTCTGAAGTCGTACGCACGTGAGCGAATGGAACGAGTCCGGAAGTACCTGCCAGATCCGATCGCTTGTCACGTCGTTCTCAGCACCGAACGCCACAACCACCGCATCGACGTCAGCTTCCAGCTGCACAACGGATTGTCGATCGCCGGGCACGAGACGACCGAGAACATGTACAGCTCGATCGACCTCTGCATCGCGAAGATCGAGCGTCAGGTCCGCAAGTACAAGGGCAAGCTCGAAGGCATGCGCGCGCGGCCCCACGACGTGGTGCCCCTGCCGTGGTCGCACTCGATCATCGACGAGGCCTTCCACGAGCTCAACGGCGGCACCGGTGACCAGGCCGCCGCCAAGCTGCACGACACGTCCGCCCACCCGGAGTTCACCGTCGTCAAGACGGAGAAGTTCCATGCGCAGCCGATGTCCGTTGCCGATGCGATCGTCCAGCTGAACCTGCTGCACGAGCCGTTTCTCGTGTTTCGCGCCGAGTCCGATGGCCGCGTCGCAGTCGTCTACAAGCGCGACGACGGCACCTACGGCCTGATCGAGACGCCGACCGCCACGGCCTGACGCCGAAGGCGGCGCGGAGTCGAACGCAAGGGCCGGCTTGCTGGCCCGCGCAGCGACGCCGAAGGCGGCGCGGAGTCGATCAACCGGGCCACGTCGTGGATTTTTACATGTGGTAGGGTCGAGTTGGCCCCGATGAAGATCGTCGACTTGATCAAGCGCGACATGATCGTCCCCGCGCTGCAGTCGATTGAGAAGCGCGGCATCCTCGAGGAGCTTGCCGCGTACATGTCCGCGCATCACACGCGGATCGATCGCGGGTTGCTCTCGAAAGTCCTGATCGAGCGCGAGGCGCTGGCGTCGACCGCGATCGGCGAGGGCGTCGCGATCCCGCACGGCAAGCTCGGTGCGGTCGGCGAGATCGTGGCCTGCCTTGGCCGCGCACCGACCGGCGTCGACTTCGACTCGATGGACGGCCAGCCCACGTATCTGTTCTTCGTGCTCGTAGCGCCCGACTCGTCGACCGGTGCACACCTCAAGGCACTCGCGCGCATCAGCCGCGTGTTCAAGGATCCCGAGTTCCGCCGGCGGCTGCTCGCAGCGCCCGACGCTGAGACGATGTATCACGTGGTAGCGGAAGAGGACGCCAAGTACTAGATGTCCAGCGCGATCACGGTCGGGGAGTTGCTCGAGCACGCGGAGCTGAGCGTCGCCGCGGTCGCGGGTCGACGCGGGCTCGCGCGGACCGTGACAGTGCCGCGCATCCAAAAGCCGGGCCTGGCACTGACCGGCTGGCCAGAGCAGCTGCACGCGAACCGAGTCCTCGTGCTCGGAGGGACCGAGATCGAGTACCTCGCCGACCACGAGCCTGCCCGCAAGCTCGGTGTCGACACGCTGCTCGCCAGCGAACCGGCGTGCATCGTCGTGTGCCGCGGCCTGACACCGCCCGTGGAGCTGACCGCCGCCGCCGAGGCGTGTGGCGTACCGCTACTGACCAGCACACTCGTGACCTCGGACTTCATCGCCGCCGTGACGACGTGGATGACCGACAAGCTGGCGCCCTCGACGGAGCTGCACGGCGTGCTGATGGACGTGCTCGGTATCGGCGTGCTGATGGTCGGCAAGAGTGGCATCGGAAAGAGCGAGACCGCCTTGGACCTCGTCGTGCGTGGGCACCGCCTCGTCGGTGACGACGTGATCCGCATCCGCAAGCTCGGCGC
>JAYVWH010000652.1:0-3493 GCA_043786265.1 Kofleriaceae bacterium
TGTGCTGTGGTGCTGGCGCCGAGGTGGGGTCGTTGTGTCGATCGTGCGCGCAAGAGGTCTCCCCTTGCGAAGGGCTGATCCCCGATCACTTGCGGTCAAACGTCGATACGACGGAAGCGGCCGCATGGGTGGTCGATGGGTTTGGGGCGGCACACGCGATCGCGGCGAAGACGAGCATCGGCCGCTATCACGGGGGCGAGCTGGTCGTGCTGGCGAGCTCGGTGTCCCGCGAGCACGCGGAGCTGAAGAAGACGGACGCCGGCTGGCACATCCGGGATCTCGGTAGCCGCAATGGCACACAGGTCGATGGCACCCGCGCGCAGGGCCGCGTGACCCTGGGCGAGCGGACGCTGCTCAAGATCGGCGATGTCGCGCTGTGGTTCCTCGCCGAGGTCGTCCACGAGCCGGTCGCGCCGCCATCGATGGCGACGGCGAGCGCAGGCGGCGGCATCGTGCGGTTCAACATTCTGCCGGGGTCACTGGAGCTCTGCCTCGTCGGTACCACCGACGTTGGTGCGGGCGGCGTGTTGCTGTCGCGCGCGGTCGGAGCCACCTCATGGACCGACCACAACCTGGCCAAGCTCGAGTTCCAGCTCATGCGGGCGCTGTGTACGCGCGGAGCCGAGGAGGCAGATTCGCCGTCTGCCGTCCGCGGCTGTGTGCAAACCAAGCAGCTCGCTCGCGATCTGCCGTTTCAATCGAAGTACGCCAACGAGGAGAACGTGCGCCAGGTCGTGCGCCGGCTCCGTGGCGTGCTCGCCGAGATCGGGGTCGAGTCGGTGGTGGCCGTTGCGCCCGGACGCGGCTACTACCTGTCGTGCCCGGTCAGTGCCGTTTCGTCAGATCGACGATGATCTTCTGGGTACTGATCGAAGTCTCGCTCCGTTTGCGCGGCTGAGGTCCTCCGCGTTCGTCGAGACGGCCGATCGCATCGACGGCCACGAGCGCGACCACGATGGCGAGGACGACAAGGACCACGGTCTCCATACCGACGGTGTAGCAGCACGGTGGGAAATGGTCGGACCTTTCACGCGATTCTCACGTGCGTGCCGCGGCGGCCAGATCGATCTGCATCGTCCTCGTCGGGACGTCGGTCGCCTCCGACAATTTTTGCGACTGTGCGCGGTAGTCGTTCCACCAGTGACGCGCCTTCGCAGGGTCCCAGTCCCCAGGGGCGGGCAGGGCGAGCAGGGCGGTGCGCAGCTCGAGGGCGCTGGCAAACCGCTCGTCGGGAGTTTTGGCCAGGCACCTCATGATCAGCGCCTCGAGCTCGGGGGCGATCCAATGCGCCACGCGCTGAGAAGGTGGGGTGACCGGCTTGGTCACGTGCTGGATGCAGATGTCGACCGCGACGCTGATCTTGCTCGGATCGGTGAGCGTCTCGGGCGCCACATACCCAGGCGTTCCGAGCACGACCTGCCCCGTCTCACCCGTGTCCACGGTGATGTCCTTGACCAGGCCGTAGTCGAGAACTTTTGCGACATCAGGCATGCCGCCGCGCTCGCACAGGATGATGTTCGCGGGCTTGATGTCGCGATGGATGAGCTGCGCGAGATGCGCCTCGTGGAGCGCACCGCAAACCTGCGCGAGGATGCTCGCGACGCGCCCGCTGGGTTGCGGTCCATGTTCGCGGACGAGGTCATCGAGGTCGATGCCACCTCCGAGGTACTCCATCGCGTAGTAGAACGTGCCGTCGAGGCTGTGGCCGTAGTCGAACACGGCGACGCTGTTGGGGTGCGTGAGCTGGCTCATGTGCTGCACCTCGCGCTCGAACCGCTCTAGTGCGTCGGGTGTCTTGCCCGCGCCGTGCACGAGCTTGACCGCGGTGGGACGTCGGAGCAGCACGTGGTGCGCGAGGTAAACGGTCCCCATGCCGCCCTCGCCGATCTTGCGATCGATCTTGTAGGAGCCGAGCTGCTGCGCCGCGTTCGCTTTCTGGCGCAGTCCGTAGATGATCCACGATCCTGCGGTCGCGAGGATCACCGGTGCCACGCTGAACAGCAGGTAACCGATGAAGCCCATCAGACCCGGCACGTCGAGCTTCTTGGTGAGCGCGAGGGCGGCCGCCGCCGCGGTCATTGGAACGTAGGTCAGCGTGCTGGTCGCCAGCGTGCGGCGCCACGTACTCGGGATGATCAGCGTGCGCGCGAATACCGTGAACGTGCTGTACACGACCGACAGGTACGCCGCTGGCCGGAGATCGCTCTGTACGAGCGCCGCGAAGCCGAATGCGAGCCCGATGAAGAACGAGTAGACGAGATCGAGCCGGTACAGCGCATCGATCGACAGCGATCGCACGAGCAAGCTGCGCCAGATGAACGCCATCGGGACGAGCCCGAGTCCTGCCGTCGCGTAAACCGTGTTTTCGTGGATCGGCGCGTTCGCCCGATCGAGGGAGTAGCTCGCCGCGAGGAACGCGATGAGCGCGAAGAGGCTCCAGAACATCAGCTTGAACAGCAGCGCGACGCGCTCCTGGAGGTACGCGCGCGTCTCCTCCTCGGTCTGCACGGTTCCAAACAGCGCCCGCCGGATCATCTTGCGCGAGGTTTCTGGAGAGTCGTTCATGCGACCTCCTCGCGAGCGGCGAGGTCGATCGAGATCGTGGTGGTCGCGGCCTCGCTGAGCTCGGCCGGCAGCTCGGCGCGCCGATGTTTGCCCCACCACTGCGCAGCGAGCGTCTCGTCCCAGCCGCCGAGCGATCCGAGCTCGTGCAGGGCGTCCGCGAGCGCCTGCGCGGACGCCGGTCGTTCGCCGGGACGCTTCGCAAGGCATTGCATGATGATCGCGTCGAGCGGAGCTGGCACCTCGACGCCATGACTCGAGAGCGGCGGCGGAGGCTTGGTCACGTGTTGCAAGCAGGTGTCGAGATCGGTCGCCCCGGTGAATACGCGCTGGCCCGTGAGCAGGAAGTAGCCGACCGCGCCGACCGCGTAGAGGTCGACACCCGGGCCAACGTTGCCCGGATCGGTGACAGCTTCCGGGGCGATGTATGCGGGCGTGCCGAGGACGATCTGCGTCGAGGCACCAGTATCCGTGGTGAGCTCCTTGACCAGGCCGTAATCGACGACTTTCACGACGTCGGTCATGCCGCCTCGCTCGCACAGGATGATGTTCGCGGGCTTGATGTCGCGATGGATCAGGTTGCGCTCGTGCGCCTCCTGCAGTGCGCTGCACACCTGGATCAAGATCGCGCGGGTACGTTCGGCCGTCTGCTGGCCGTGGCGCGCGACGAGGTCCTGCAGATTGATGCCGCCGCCGAGGTACTCCATCGCGTAATAGAACGTGCCGCCGCTGTGGCCATAGTCGTAGACGGCGACAGTGTTCGGATGAGTGAGCTGGCTCATGAACTTCACCTCGCGCTCGAATCGCTCGAGGCTGCCGACGCCGACCTTCGCCGCGGGGACGAGCTTGATCGCGGTCGGCCGGCGCAGCAGCAGGTGATGCGCGAGATAGACCTTGCCGTTGCCACCTTCACCGAGCAGGCGGCCACGCG
>JAYVWH010000653.1:0-3021 GCA_043786265.1 Kofleriaceae bacterium
GCGGCGGTGATGCCACAACGGCCGAGCTCGAACCAGCGGCGCAGCAGGTACTGCTGAACTACGGTGCGAAACGCGCTCGTGACCTCGACGGTATTCGCACTGCTGCTTGCCGCGGCATCGAGCAACGCTGCGCGACCGAGCTCGCTCAGATACGGCAGGACCGCTGAACCGCTGAACGCGATCCCGGCCCCCTCCTGGAATGGCACCAGCTGGCCCGGCATCAAACAGTCGACTTCCTGGGCGATCTGCACGCTCAGCGGCAACAAGACGCTGGTCGCGCACGACGTCGCCTCGAACGACGACACCGGCGTGCCTTCGATCGATGGCGTGCCGATCGCTGCATCGAGCGGCACAACCGCGTCATCACCACATGCCGCGAGGGCGAACAACAGAAGACGGCGCAAGGTTGCGCTGCATCGTACTACTCGCGGGCAGAGGAAAACCACGTCGACGGCACCGCAGGCGTCAACGCCGTGATCGTATGTGGCGACCACGGCCGGGACCACCGAGCGCGGCGCGGCTCGTCGGGCGTACCCTCGCGGAGGCCTTCGGTGTCGGCCCAGTCCGGCCGCATCCCCGGCGCGAGCCCGTGTAGCCCGCTCTGGTGAAATCCGATGATGAACGTGTGACCGGCGACACGGATGCCGAGGAGATCGGCGAGCCGCTGTGCGAAGTCATGGCCGCGACGCGCCCCGAACGTCTCGCAGGTGCGGAACCAAAACAACGCGTCCGGCGTGAGCCGCTCGCGGATCGCCTCAAGTGCGCTGCGATGGGTCACGAGCCCAGCCGCATCCAGCACGTCGGCGTCGATCAGCGCGTTGCCCCATTTTCCGTGGCCCCAGTACTGGATCTCCCGAATCGGCTCGCGTTGCGCGGCGAGCACGCCGAGTGCGTCGTGCCAGCTCGTCACGCCGTGCGCCTCGTCGATCCTCCGGAGGGCGCGGTACACGCGCGTGCCCCCCGCCCACACCGGCGACAGGTTACCGCCCTGCCCGTTCACGCACGTCTGGTCGAACAGTACGATCCGCTTCATCGTGCGAGCAAAGGATAGCAACGGCAGCGCTACGCGGGGTCTGCGAAGATTACCCGTCAGGCACGCTCAATGACAGCTCGCTCATGACGTGGAGCTCTGCGCTCTCGCACGGCCGCTTGTGGTGATACTAACGGTCTGTGTCCAGGCACAGTGACAAGGTTTCGCGGATCGTCGCGCAGCTCGCAGCGAAGCGGGGCGTGCGCCCGCTCTCGCTGCGCAAGAAGACCGTCGCCCACCAGGTTCCCAAGGCGGGCGACCACCGCCATCGTGACGCGAAGATCGACGTCAGCGAGCTGACCGAAGTCCTCGAGATCGATCCGATCCGCCGGATCTGCGTTGCAGAGTCCGGTGTGACGTTCATCGACCTCGTCCGCGCAACGCTCGAGCACGGCCTGGTCCCGATCGTCGTCCCCGAGCTCAAGACGATCACGATCGGAGGTGCCGTCTCGGGCTGTTCGATCGAATCGATGTCGTTCGTGCGCGGCGGCTTTCATGACTGCTGCCGCGAGTATGAGGTGATCACCGCGACTGGCGAGGTGCTGACGTGCACACCCGACAACGAGCACAAGCTCGTATTCGAGATGGTGCACAACTCGTTCGGCACGCTCGGCATCCTCAGCAAGCTCACGTTCGAGCTCGTTCCGGCCAAGCCGTTTGTCCACCTCACATACGAGACCTACAAGACTCTCGACGACTACCGCGCCGCGATCTGGCGTCACTTCGAAGCGCGCGACGCTGACTTCATGGACGGCATGATCCACGGCCCCGATTGCCACGTGCTGTGCATGGGCCGGTTCGTCGAGAAGGCGCCGTACACGAGCAACTACGAGTGGATGAAGATCTACTACGTGTCGACACGCGAGCGGCGCGAGGACTACCTGACCACGGTCGACTACTTCTTCCGCTACGACCGCGGCGTCACGAACGTGCGGCCGACATCGACGCTCGCGCGCCTGTTGTTCGGCAAGTTCATGAGCTCGACGCAGTGGCTCGAGCTTGGGAACCGGCTGCACTGGCTACTCAGCCGCGACCGGCCCACGGTTACCGTCGACGTGTTCGTCCCGTTCTCGCGGGTCGCGCCGTTCATGGAGTGGTTCGAAAAGAGCGTCGCCTTCTATCCGGTCTGGGTCGTGCCGTACAAGCGCGTCAAGGACTACCCGTGGCTGGTCGACAGCTACTGGGAGAAGCTGGAAGACACGTTGTTCGTCGACCTCGCGATCTACGGGATGAAACAGCCACCCGGCCGCAACGTGCACCGCGAGCTCGAAGAACAGCTGCTCGCCAACAACGGCCTCAAGACGCTCATCTCCCACAACTACTACTCGCGCGACGAGTTCTGGTCGATCTACAACCAGCCCAACTACGATGCCGTGAAGAAGATCACCGATCCGGATAATCAGTTCCGCGACCTCTACGACAAGATGTGTGTCGCGGCGATGGGTCGCTAGCCCTACCTTCGCATCAAAACCGCACGTTCTCGGCGTTCTCCGACGGAGAACGTGCTCCGCCGCCTAGATGAAGGAATTTCGTCCTCGTCCTCGTCCTCGTCCTCGTCCTCGTCCTCGTCCTCGTCCTCGTGCGCGTGCCCGTGCTCGGGCTGGCTCGATCATCGGCACATCTTGCTCAACTCCATCGCTTCGCCGCGTGCGTTATGGTAGCAGTGCCGACGTTCTGCGACGCAGACCTTGCCGGCAGCCTCGCCGATATTCAGTGGGATCGACATCGAAGCCCGCCTCCACTGATCGGCGAGCGCTGCGTTCCCGCGCTTCAGCCGAGAGATCCAATCCAAGACCCGCGCGAGGTGCTCAAGCGAGCATCTGTAGACGTCCAACCGTTCGTAGTCGAGCGTCGATCACTTGTCGACCGCTCCTCTCACGGGTTGCGCACGAGCACGAGCACGAGCACGGGCACGAGGACGAGGACGAGGACGAGGACGACCGTCACTCGACCAAGTCAGTAGAACCACAGGAACTATCGCCGACGGCCCA